>DAOVPZ010000051.1 GCA_030628975.1 Candidatus Cloacimonadota bacterium | reverse complement strand
ACCAGAGAAAGAGTCCGTCAAATTGAAGAAAAAGCAAAGGAAAAATTACGGCATCACAGTAGAGCTAATATTTTAAAAAAATATATGGATACTTTTGATGAGTTGAATAGATAAATGTGAAGTCACTTCATGGAAGTAACCATTATTTATCGGACAGTTCAGTGAACTGTTCCTATATTATTTGATTAATAGCATTTTTCTAGTAACCGCATTATCACCATATTCCAATTAAAAATATACACCAGTGTCAAGTCAAGCGTGTTCTCGTTCCCAATCCCACCAGTGAAATATTCAGCAAGCTGAATTACACGGGGTAAACCTGATTGGGAACGCAATAACAAGCCAAACCCTGTTTGGGGGGAAACGCCATTTGATGATTGACTTGACAGTAGTTCCAATAAAGATAGTAGAGATATCTATTAGTGAATTTTCATTCCAATCATAAATTTTCATATCAAAATATACATCAAATTCATAAGCAGATTGCTGTTCTTCTCGTTTATATACTGTTATCAAATACAATGAGTTTTGATAATTAAATAAATATGCATTAAAAAAGTTAGTATTGCTTGCATTATTATATTGTCAACTTTTAGTTGATAGAAGTAATATTACTTCTCCCCAATCACCATTGTTTTCGTTTTCTGGAAAATTCTTCCACTCTGTTTGCCAGCAGCTTCTAAATGCACAATATATATTCCGATTGGCACAACTCTTCCATTGTCATCTTTACAATTCCATATAATTGCACCTTTCGAACCGAGCCATTCCTGGTCTGATAGCCAGCGAATCATTCTACCTCTCATATCAAAAATTCGCACATTTACTTTTGATAAAGCTTCTGGCAGGTTGTATTCAATCAAAACTGAGTTTTTCTCTCGTAAAGAAACAGGATTGGGGTTAATGGATAATTTAACTTTTGGACTTATCATTTCAATATGCAAACTATTTTCCCCTCCCGGTGTTGCCCCATGGGAATTAATAGAACTTTCCCAATTATCAGGATTGTTACTGTTTACATTGGGATTGATTCGTTCTAAAGAATTGTTTGAAATTTCTCCCCAACCTGAGAAATAATACACACTATCTATAAGTGTCCCATATTCATCCCTGAGCAAAAGCATATCTTCATCATTGTTTAATTTCGGTAGACCAATTGCAAATTTCACAGAATAAGTTGAATCTATTAATGAATATTTTTGTAAGATTTCCAATGTATCAGATTCATCTACTACAATAATAATATATTCTTCCGGCTGACAAATTGGACTTACTGACCATAAATTCAAAGTATCCTTGTTATCGGCTAAAATCCAGTTAGAAATATCAATTGGGTAAGAGAAATTATTATACAGTTCCAGCCATTCGGGTTCATCATCAATTGGAGCATATTGTATCTCATTGATAGGTAATGGATAACTTTGTGGAGAGTTGTAAGTAGTAAAAATCAAATTATTTGATGTATCTAAATCCAAATTAGAAATTATAAGAAATCCAAAAAGATAGTAATTATCTTCAACAACTTGAAAAGTATAAGAAAATTCTTCCGTTCCTTCATAAGGAATTGAAAAGTCATCAATTGATATTTCTTCTCCTCCATCATATTGTGAATTAAAATTGCTATCACGAAAAAATATTGCTTCTGCATCTTCGATATCATTAAATCCAATATTTGAGCAAAAGCCTGATAAGGTTATAAAAGTTATATGATTCTCCTCTATTACTTTTGTTAAGGCGTATGCACAAAGGTCGTAGTCTTTTGGAGTGATACTATTCACCCTACCTGGAGTTGCCCCACAACTATCTATTGAAACTCCCCAATTATCAGATACATCTTCAAAGGGATTAATTCTTTCAAGAGAATGATTATAAGGAACTGAAATTTCATTGTCTAAATATAAAGTTGAATCAAGAGTTGTGAAGTAATTATCAGCAATTAATATTCCATCCTCAACATTACTTAATGAAGTAGGCCAATCATCTGTTTGGAAAAACAATATATTATCGTCATAATAATTTTTTATAGTTAGAGTATCGTCACTTATAACAGCATAAGTATTTGCAGGTAGATTTCTGTTAGTTTCAATAGAATTCCAATCATCATCTGTATCTCTAAAATGCCAATTTAGTAGTGAAAAGTCCCTTTCAGAGCGGTTATAAATCTCAAACCATTCAATATTTGGCAAGGAAGGTTTATACATAATTTCACTTATGATAATCGGGGATTCACCAATTAAAAATGAAATACTTACAATATTATTTGAAGTTTGAGTATCTCCAGAAAAATATATTTGAACAGTTATTTTATAAAGACCATTATTAAAATTTCCCAAAATAATTTCCATTATGTTCACTAACTAACCATTACGCTGTTAATTACAAATATATCATAAATTATAAGTAACAATATAGTCACAATTTATGCAAATTTCTTTGTATTTTTTGAGTAAATTAAACATCAATAATTTTGTTTTAAATATTAAAATCACAAAATTTAAGTCAACAATTTTATTTTTTATTGCTATCAGATTCCCCAACCAATTTTCAAGATTAACTAAACAAATATATCAAATATTTTCTTTAAGTCTAAAATGATAGTCCCTCATTCAACGAAAACCATTATAATAATTCATATTTCAATTTTAATTGAAATTTTT
Organism: Candidatus Cloacimonadota bacterium; assembly: GCA_030628975.1. Taxonomy (GTDB): domain Bacteria; phylum Cloacimonadota; class Cloacimonadia; order JGIOTU-2; family JGIOTU-2; genus JAGMCF01. The sequence goes on along the minus strand of DAOVPZ010000051.1, from coordinate 4,518 downwards.
TTAAGCCACATTATTTTTTGATAAAAAACATTCTATTTTGTGTAATATTTGTAACTTTTTAATCAATCTACTTGTTAATTTGATGCATACAATTTATAAAATTTACAAATTTTGATTAAATTCTTTATAAGTTTTCTATATATGGTAAAAAGCAAACAAGAATGAATTAAATGTCCAACTGATTAATGTGTGTGAATTAAAGAATATTGAAATATCATTGGTCCATAAATTTATCAATAAAATGACTATTTAAGACGATTCACGACAAGTTCTCAGCCCAAGCAATAGTAATGCTTACCACAAAGCTGAAAAATAACGAATAAAACAATAAATTTTAAATATGGGTATTCATTCTGAAAACTGAAAACATTGACAACCAAATAACACATCTAATAATTAAATAGAGTGGGGATATATAATCCTCTTTTCAAATATTAATTTTATTTTAATTCATTCGTGGGAGAAATTATGTTTGAAGACAAATGGCAAGATTTATTTGAAGATGATTTAGAAAAACTATCGGAAATTATCAAACCAGTGAGGAAAAAGACAGTAAAACTTGAGGAGGGAGAAAATAGAATTGTATCTATATTTTTCCTTGATGTAAAGGGTTTTACTGCAATGAGCGAAAAACTTCATCCAGAACAGCTTAAGAGAATAATGAATAAAATTTTCAAAGTATTTTCCAATGTTATTCTCAAATATGGAGGATATCTCCTTCAATACGAAGGTGATAAGATAATGGCACTTTTTGGCAGCAAAGTAACTTCTGAGACTGATACAGAAAGAGCGATTCGCAGTGGATTAGAGATACTCAATAAGTTGAAATATATAAATGAAATGCTAAAACCTAAAAAAATTGAATTGAGCATAAGAATTGGGATAAACACAGGGTTAGTATCTACAGGGAAAGTCGGTCTGGAACGAGAAAGCGATTTTACTGTTTATGGTGATGCTGTAAATCTAGCATCAAGAATGGAAGAGAATGCTTTTTTAAATTCTATTATGATTCCTTTAGAAACAAAAAAATTAGTTGCTAATATTTTTCAGTTTGTATTATTAGGAAAAATAGAAGTAAAAGGCATATTTCGTCCTGTAGAAGTATATAGAGTTATGGGAATTACCCTCAAAAAAGTAGAAAGATGGGAACGCTCTAAACCTTTTAACAAACCTGAATATGTTGGAAGAGATAAAGAGTTAAAACAGATTGAAGAATTATATGATAAATCCAAATCGCAAATCGGAGAAATTGATCCTGAATATAAGCCGATAGTTATTGGTTTGCGAAGCCCTGCTGGTTTGGGGAAATCGCGTCTTATATTTGAATTTACACAAAGAATAAAAAAGAAATATAAGTTGGATAGTACTGCAAATATCAAAGTAAGTGGTTATACAAAATCTTATGCTCAAGCACCTTATACACTGTGGACATCATTGATAAAGAACTATATTGGAATAAATGAAACTGATTCTAAACAAGTTGTAAAAGACAAATTTGAAAGTATGCTTTTAGAAATATTTAATGAGTTATCTGATAGTGAAAAGGAGAATTTTGAAAGTACAAAACCAATTTTAGGCTTTCTTTTAGGTTTGACTTATGAAGATAAAAGATTAAATAATCCAGATCCCAAAAGATTACAAACAGAAACACATCTTACTTTGCGTTATTTTATAGAAGCTGTTACAAAAATAGCCAATAAGCAAAACTATCCACTACTAATAATACTTGAAGACCTACATTTGATCGATGAGTCCTCATTAAATGCTTTCAAGACAATCTTAACTGCCTTCAATGTTGAAGAGAAGAATAATAACAGACCTTGTAAAAATATGTTCATTATTCTTGCTTACCGGGATGAGTTTGAATTAATACGTGAATTTGATTTTAGAACTGTATTTATTGAATTCAAATTGAAACCTTTATCTTCAGATAATTCTGACCAGATGATAAAATCTATGCTTGGGAAAATTAACATTCCTCAAAAAATAAAAACAGAACTTCTTAACAAATCAGAAGGAAATCCTTTTTATATTGAGGAATGGATTCAGTCCCTTATTGAAGAAGATATTATATATACAAAAAACGGAAAATGGCAGATAAAAGAAGATGTTGAAAACATTCACACACCAGATACTCTCAATAACCTTATTCTTTCCCGAATAGACAGAATGGAAGAGAGATTAAGATTACTTTTGCAAAAAGCCAGCGTAATAGGGAACTCATTTTTACAATCCATCTTAGAAGCAATCGAAAAAAGATTGGGTAATGATGAACCAATACAACCAGAACTTTCTGAACTCATTAATCTTGATTGGTTTATAAAAGAAAAGGAACTAGAAGAATCTGATGCACAATATATATTTAAGCATATCCTTGCTTGTGATGTTGCATATCAAACAATTCTTAATTATAATAAAAAAATCCTACATAAACTTATTGCTGAATTTGTAGAAGAGAGATTTAAAGATAATAAAGAATATTATGTCTTTCTTGCTAATCATTATGAAAAGGCAGAAGTTACTGAAAAAACAATTGAATATCTTGAAAAAGCTGGAGATTATGCAAAAGAGAATTACCAAAACGGGTTGGCAATCGCTTTTTATGATAAACTTCTTAAAATTTCTGATTCGCAATTAGTAATTTCTGATTCGAAATTGATAGATATTATTCTCAAAAAATGTAATGTTTTACAACTAATCGGCAAATGGAATGATGCTGAAATGGGTTTCAAAAAAGCATTATCTTTATCTGAAAAACTAAAAGACAAGAAAAAAATCGGAACATCTATTGGATCTTTGGGTTGGCAACTATATTTAAAAAGTGAATATGAAAAAGCAATGGAGTGCTACGAAAACCAGCTTAAGATAGCAAAAGAATTGGGGGATAAAAATGTAATTTCAATGATTATTGGGCATATGGGGGTTATTTATTGGGAAAAAGGCAATTACAATAAATCCATGGAGTGTTACAAGAAGCAGTTAAAAATATCAGAAAAATTTAGAGATAAGAGTGGGATTTCAATAGCTCTTGGACATATAGGACTTATTTACTGGGAAAGAGGTGAATATGAAGAAGCGATGAAGTATTATGAAAAAGAACTAAATATGAGTCGGGAATTGGGAAATAAAAAAGGAATTTCAATAGCAACTGGGAACATGGGGAATATTTATGCAAAGAAAGGCAACTATAATAAAGCGATGGAGTGTTATAAGAAGTCATTAAAAATTTTTGAAGAATTGGGAGATAAGAGTGGAACTTCAACAGCAGTTGGGAATATGGGAATTGTTTACAAAATCGAAGGAGACTATAATAAAGCGATGAAATGTTATGAAAAACAGTTAAAAATCTGTAAAGAATTAGAAGATAAAAGTGGAATATCATACACATTTAGTAATATTGGAAGTGTTTATAGAGCTAAAGGGGACTATGGTAGAGCAATAGATTATCATAAAAACGATTTAAAGATTTGTGAAGAATTAAAAGATAAAAGAGGAATTTCATATGCAGTTAGTAATTTAGGAAATGCTTATAAAGACAAAGGAGACCCCCAAAAAGCGTTGGAGTGCTATGAAAGAAGTTTAAAAATAGCAGATGAATTGGGAGATAAAAAGAGAATTTCAATAGCAGTTGAGAATATGGGAATTGTTTACTCAGAGAAAGGTGACTATGATAAAGCGATGCAGTGTTATGATAAGGCCATATTTATTGGAAAAGAATTGGGGATTAAAATCGTTTTATCAGAATACTTAATTGATAAAGCAGAATTATTATTTTTACTTAAAAAATTTGATGAATCGAAAATCATTAATGAAGAGGGTTTTCAGATCGCACAAGAAGTTAAGGAGAAAAATAATATTTTTAGAGCAAAAGTTCTTTCAGCAAAGATAGATTTTGCTCTGGCAAAGGATGATACATCTCAAAATAATGCCATTTCTAAACTACAAGAAATGCTTTCAAAAACGGAAGACGATGAGGAAAAGGCTACACTCAATTACGAATTAGGAATTATGAATGAAGAATTAAAAAAAGAAGATATTTCAAAGAAATACAAAGGTGAAGCATTAAGATTGTATAAGGAACTTTATAAGAAAACTCCTAAGTTTGAATATAAAAAGAGAATTGAGGAGTTGAAATAGTAGTTTAAACCATAAATTATTCAGGAAGAAAGAAAGATTAGATGTGAAAAATAAAAATATATATGCATTAGTGGACTGCAATTCCTTTTATGTCTCATGTGAACGAGTATTTCAACCAAAACTATTGAATAAGCCGGTAGGGGTGAAACTGCCAAGGTAACCGTCAAATTTGGCAGGGAAATGAAGAAGCTGATAGCCGGCTATGCGAAGCAGAGGGGTGTGTGAATAAAGGAGTATATCCACAATAGAGGTTCATATGGGATTTTACAGAATTGTTAACTATGAGGAAATAAAAAATACAATTGAAAATGGATTTTGGAAATCAAATAATAGGATCCAAGGTCCTTATGAAGCTGGTACAGTAATATTTGTTTTTGAATT
>DAOVPZ010000113.1 GCA_030628975.1 Candidatus Cloacimonadota bacterium | reverse complement strand
AGACGAATATTTTTATCTGGATGATTATTAGGAAGCATAAATGTGATATAGATTCCAGCAAATGGTTGTGATTGAGAATCTTCTAATAATCCAGAAGAACGAACAGCAATTGGAAAGTTTATTTTTTTTATAAATATTTTTAGTTTATTTACAAGTTCAGTTGAGAGTTCACCATTTATGAAAATTTCCTGAATTTCTTTATCACTCTTTGTGCTAATCCATTCTCCGATATTGTTATGATTAATAAATTCATCAAATTCACTTGTTCCTATTATGGCAGTACTTGGAAGTGAAATATTTACTTCAGGGAATTGTTTTTCAAATTCCATTGTAACCAATAAAGCATTCAAGAAAGCTAATCCTCTACCCTTGCCACCCAAGGAACCTTCTGCCAACCTGATAACTTGATCAATCTCATTTAAAGCTGAAGGCTCAAAATTAATGATTTTACCTCTGGTTCTACTCCGACGAACAAGCTTGAAAGTTTCTAATAAATGTCTTCTTAATTCCTTAGCATTCTTAAAATCTTTTATTTGAATTGGACGTATTTTCTTAGCAACCTGGATTTCTCCATGAGCCACTAACCACCCAGAAAAATCATTCCTCTCACCATGATATAAAAGTGATTCACCGGGAACAGTACGTAATTTGTTTTCAAATTCCCACATGGTTCTTGCTCGACCGATTTCTTTACCCTGTATATTACGAAAAACAAAATCTCCATAACCTAAATCTCTTTTTATAATTTGTTTTAAATCGTGCAAGAGTGTCTTAGATTGCTTATGCAAGAAATCAGCTCCTAATTTTTTAGCCTTTTCTGCATTTTCGATTTCTGACGACTGAAGAATAACCGGGATATCATAATCTCCCATTTTAATTTTATTTATCAGTTTAATCCCAGCCTGGTAATCGACCTTTCCTTTATTGGAAAAGCTTACATCAGATATCACACCAACCAGATATTCTCTATATTTTTCCAGATATTTGACTGCATCTTCATAATTGTGAACTAAAATCACTTTAGGTCGTGCTCTCATGCGGAGACGTTTATTAACATCACTCAATTCTTCCGAAATGAGAAGTTGTGTTTGTTGCATTATTTCAGCATACAAGATTGGTAGGAACATCGAGTAATAAATAATTGAATCCTCAATAAGCAGAATAGCTCGCACAAAACCGTTTTTTGTATCATACTCAATATTTCTCTTGTCTTCTTCCTGTTTAACCATTGCCAAAAAAAGTTTTGTGTCTCCGTGCCAGAGGAACACATCATCTATATATTTCATCTTACTAATATTTTGTTTAACAAGAGAAATATCCGATTGAACATTTAAAAGAAGTAAAATTGGTAAATCCGGATATTTCTCTTTGATTCGTTTGCCAAGTTCAAAGGGAGTAATTTCCCCTATCCGCATCATAGTTATAACCAGATCAAAGGGACGCTCTTCCAGCATTTTTAACGCTTGCCTTCCAGTTGGGACACTTATTATGCGGGGAGCTGTGCTTAAATTTAATTGGCGATACTCCCCGATAATTTGCTCAGATAGTCTTCCATCCTGTTCAAAAATAAAGGCATCATAGAATGTTGAGACAAGAAGTATTTCATGAACGCGATTCTTCATTAGATTATGGAAACTGTCTTCTCCGAATTTGAATTTATTATAGTAATAATTTAAATCTTTTTGAAACATAAACTTCCTAATTTTCTATAAAACTTTTTATCAAAAAAAATAATCTGATTAATTTTGTAAATTTTTATATTTATTATTTTGGATTTTAGATAAAAAATATTTTATTATTAACTGAAATTATTAACATTTCCCTTTTCAAATAAGCCCAACTTGATAATCGAATTTGTTGATATTTTTAATGATGTTTCTCATCGATTCTAAAGCTGTTTCTTTTTCATTGTCCTCAATAAGTTTAACAATAATTTCAAAAAAGACGGAAAATCTTTTCATAAAGTAGTTTCTCAATCCGAAGACTTGGCACAAGCCCGAAAGGTCTTGTGCTAAGTCGATTACAAACAAAGCCAAACCAAACCAAAACCGACTTGTCACAAGATGATAGAATCACTTGTGACAAGTCTCGTGAGATTAATTTGAGTCCATCCGTAAAGTCGATTTTTCAGACAAAATGGAAACTTGACTTAAGACGTAGTCTTGAGTTAAGTTGAAAGTTTCAATGGATTAGACAACCTAAGTCAAGTCATCCGGCAAATGCCGGAGAACTTAACTCAAGTTTTCATGGTTTACGGATAAACTCTAATTAAATTTTTATTGACATCCAACTTAAACAAAATTATGTAATAATATTAAATAAAAATTTGCTCTAATTGGGAGGTAATATGCAGAAAGAAAAGTGTGCACATACCTGGCAAATGGTTAATGTGACCCCCTGTTTTATTATTACTGAAAAATGTTATCACTGTGGCAAAATATCCACTTACTTCTCAACCGGACACAACCCACCTATGGAAGAATATCGCGAAGGTGAACATTACTGGAATTTCATGGAAAGTGCCCAATCGATCCACTTTGATTTGAAATGTACAAAATGTAATATGCTTGTAAAATTTGATGAATTGCTTGGAGTAAAAATGTGTACTGGATGTGACGAAAATTGCGAAGCAAATACTCTACTAAAAAAACTTGAACCTGAACGCACCTGGGTTTATATTGCTTTTGGTTGTCTTCCTGTTAACGAAAAAAAACAGCTTTCAAAGGAAAAAATTTCTATCCTTGAAGAGTATTTCAATCAACGTCGTAAATCCTCAAAATCCAGGATAAAAGTTATATCTCATGAAATTGTCAGCAACATTGAAGATTGTTATGCAGAGGTGATTAAAGACGTTGATATGCTCTCTTTAACATTACCGGAAAAATAATTAAAAAAATAAAAATTTATAAATTCAGGAGGGATAATGAAGCTTCAAGAAATTATTGATAAAGTGGGTTTAAAAAAATTAACAAATGTAGAAGTTAGAAATGTACAAGGAGTTTTTATTTCTGATATGCTCTCTGATGTAATGACTAATGCAAAGTCAGGTAATCTTTGGCTTACAGTTCAGACACACAAAAATACAGTTTCAGCTGCAAACCTGATCAATCTAGCAGCTATTGTTGTTACTCATGGGAAAGAAGTTCCTCAAGAAACAATTGACCTTGCTAACAGGTTTTATGTTATTATATTAGGATCAGACCTTTCTACATATGAATTGGTAAGTAAATTAATTGGAATTGGCTTAAAACCTTAATAAAAATATACTTTCTATGGCTGAAGAATTAAAATTAAATCTTAATTTAAAAAGAATAAAGAAAGTACTTAAAGCTGATGTTATTCAAGGTAAAGGTCTTCTTTCAACTAAAATAAGTGGTGTGTATGCATCTGATTTAGTGAGCGATGTCCTGGCATACAGCAAGTCCGGTTCAGTTCTTCTTACAGGGTTATGCACTAAACAAGTTGCAATATCTGCTTATCTTTCTTTATTTAAAGCGATTATTTTCATTAGAGGAAAAAGACCTAATAAAGAAATTCTGGAATTTGCTGAAGAAAAAAATATGATCATTCTCTTAACTGAAAATGATATGTTTGAAGCTTGTGTTAAAATTGCAAATGCGGACAGCAATTCGATTTCAAAGTTTGTAAAACTCATTGAATCTTCTGAAAAAAAAAATACCAGTGTCCATAAATTCCATATTGATGGTCAGGACTTTTCAAACTCTGGTTTACTATCAACTCAAATTAAATCAATTTTACAAAATATCGGTTATGAACCTTATCTTATCAAAAGAGTTTCAATTTCAGCTTATGAAGGTGAGATGAATGTTGTTATGCATGCAAAAGAAGCAAATTTGACCCTAAATGCTAATGAAAAAGAAATTCAGATAATTATTAATGATCGGGGTAAAGGTATTCCGGATATAGAACAAGCAATGCAAGCAGGATATTCAACAGCAACAGAAGATCAAAGAGCTTTGGGATTCGGTTCAGGAATGGGACTTCCTAATATAAAAAAAAATTCTGATGAACTAAAAATAACTTCAGAAGTAGGGAAAGGAACAAAAGTCGAAATGAAATTTTATGTAATACAGGAATAATATGGATCAGTATTTTTACCATGCTCATGAAATTATCAAAGAGCGATGTGATGGTGGTTTGAAATGCATTCGTTTCTGTCCATCACAAGCATTACGGTTTCATAAAGAAATTACCTTCTTAAGTGACCTTTGTATAGACTGCGGAGAATGTATAGCCAGTTGTCCTCAAAATGTTTTTAAGCCTATTATTAATACAGTTGATGATTTTAAATCATTCAAATATTTAGTAGCTGTTCCATCTCCAATACTTTATTCTCAATTTGGATTGAATATTCACCCCTATATTGTAAATCAAGCTTTAAAACAGATTGGTTTTAATGAAGT
>DAOVPZ010000013.1 GCA_030628975.1 Candidatus Cloacimonadota bacterium | reverse complement strand
TTTTTCATTTCTCCTCACTTTTCTGTAAAATCGATTTTATTTTTGAAACTATCATATCTATTGCAATTGGATTAAGTCCACCTTCTGGAACAATAATGTCAGCATATTTCTTGGAAGGTTCGACAAATTCCAAATGCATTGGTCTAACAGTACCTACATATTGCTCATAGACTGAATCAAATGTTCTTCCTCTTTCATTGATATCCCGTTTAATTCTTCTTAATATTCTAATATCTGAGTCTGTATCCACAAAGATTTTGATGTCAAGGAGTTGTCGAAGGTATTTATCTTCAAACAGAAGAATTCCTTCTAAAATTATTACTTTATGTGGTGGAACAAGTAGTGTTTCTTTTTTTCGAAGGTGAATTTTGAAATCATAAACAGGCATTTTGATAGACTGATTATTTTTAAGTGCTTTAATATGTTGAATGAGAAATTTTGTATCAAAAGCATATGGGTGATCAAAGTTTATTTTATTCCGTTCCTCAAATGAAAGATCATCATGAGATTTGTAATATGCATCTTGTTTGATTACAACAATATTTGGGTCATTGAGTTCTTCAATAATTCGATCGGCAAGTGTAGTTTTTCCTGAACCGGTACCACCTGCAATTCCGATAATTAAGTTTTGAGCCATTTTTTCCCTTTACTTTATTTGTAAATAAAGCTAAAATTATAGTTTGATGTCAATTATTTTATTAGGTGTTTATTTAACTAATTTAACCAATTAACCAATTAACCAATTCACTAATTTACTAATTTACTGTTTTTTATCCCCATGCGGATGGGTTTGTTCGTAAACTTTTTTCAACTTTTTTATTGAAGTATGAGTATATACTTCAGTTGATGTTAAACTACTATGACCCAAAAGTTCTTGAACCGAACGTAAATCTGCGCCATGATCAAGCAAATGTGTGGCAAAGGTATGTCGAATTGTGTGTGGACTATATCTTTTTGATTTTTCAATAATTTTTAAATATTTATTAATTATGTAACGGAGTTCATCGGTTGATAAAGGTTTTCCATTGTTAGAAAGGAATAACATTTTTTCATCTTTGTATTTTAATAATGAAGTTCTTACTTTAAGATAATCCAAGATGGCTTGTTGAGCATATTTACCAATAGGTATAATTCTAGTTTTACTCCTTTTACCTAAAACTTTTATTAATCCCTTTTTAAGATTAATATTTGAAATTTTAAGTCCAGCTAATTCTCCAATTCTAATGCCACTACTGTAAAGCAATTCCAATATTGCTTTATTTCTTATTCCAAGAATATCTTCTGAATCTGGAATACTTAGCACAAATTCCATCTCTTTCTCTGTGAGAAATGTGGCAGTATGTTTTTCAAATCTGGGGTTTTTAATATCAATTACCGGGTTGAAAGGTAGAATATTTTCCGAAGCCAAAAATTTGAAGAATCCTTTGATTGAAACGATTTTTCGTGCAAGTGTCCGATTTATATCACCATTTTCACTTAAGAATTGTAAAAAGTCCCGAAGCATAGTTTTGGTAATATCTGTTACTACAATTTCTTCATCTTTAAAGAACCTCTTACAATACCCAATAAATTGAGATAAATCACTATTGTATGCTCGAATTGTGTGTTTTGACATATTCTTTGATGAGAGAAAATCTATGTATTTTTTGATTAAATCTTTCATATCCTAACCTCGACAAGCCAGAACCAACAAGGAATTTATTAAACCACCGATTTGCACCGATAATCACCGATTAAATTAATAATTCAAAGTTAATAATTTCTAAATCCGAATTTCTAATGACAAATAAAATATCAAAACTAAAATGTCTAATAATACCAAAGCCAAATCTTTCAGATATCAATCTTTTTATACCCCTTTTACGCAGTACTATTCACCCTTCGTAGTAACTATGGAGAACGAGCGAAGGGTGAATTTGTTATTTGATATTTGAAATTTTATTAGAAATTAGAAATTTGTAATTAGTCATTTCAATAGCCTTTATAAAAGCATTTTTAGGCATAGTAAAAATTTTTTGCCAAAAATAACACGAATTTTATTGATAAGATACTAAATAGCACGCTGAAAAACGCTGATTAAACTGATTTACGCAGATTATTCTTTAAAATTATTTCCAAACATTCTCTTTCCCAATTTCCAAATTGTAAAAATAAAAGCAACTCTTGTCATGAAGTTTTGTATTTTAATCATTTGATGTTTGAATTTATTTAGAATTTAGAATTTTTTGTTTTTTATATTTATACCTACCAATTAATAGGAATTTTATAAGGAATAGGATCTTTAAATCCTGCTTCTCTAAATGCTTTGATTCTCAATCTGCAACTATCACAAACACCACAAGCGATATCAGAATTTTGATAACAAGACCAAGTTAAGTCCAAAGGTGCATTGAGTTCAAAACCAATTTTTACAACTTCCGCTTTTGTATTATGGAGAATTGGAGTTTCAATTATTAATTTGGAATCAGTTTTTGTTCCAAATTTAATAGTCTCATTAAATGCTTTGAAAAATATTTCTCTACAATCAGGATAACCAGTGCTATCTCCTTCCATTGCCCCGATGAATATTTTCTTTGCATTTATTGTTTCTGCCCATGATACAGCAATGACCAGTAGATTTGCATTCCGAAATGGCACATAAGTATTTGGAATTCCATTTGATGAAATATTTGGAACTTTCAAACTTCTGTCAGTCAAACTTGAACCACCAATTTTTTTTAAATAATCAATCCGCCAGATGGCGGATAGTTTTTCTTTAACTTTATAATATTCTGCAATCTCATTAAATGCTTTTTCTTCACGCTTTGCAGTTCTTTGTTTATAATTGATATGTAATAAGCACAATCGGTAATTCCTATTTGCAATGGCAGTTGTTACGCAACTATCAATTCCACCACTTAGAAGTATAATTGCTTTTTCCTTTTTCATAAAATCCAAATATGTAAATTCTTTTCTCATTGACAAGATTTTTATGAATCTTTCTTTTTGTTTTATGATATTATATTATTATTAATATGATTAGTCATCTCACTTTATTTAATAAAGAGGGCTAAATCAATTTATTAATATGCGTTTTGATGAAGAATTATTTTAGTATTAGTTAAATCGTGTTTGAAAATATGGATTACTTATTTGATAATAAAATCTGGCTTGCTCCTCTTGCTGGATATACAGATATTGTTTATAGGAAAATCTGTAAATCTATGGGAGCAGATGTTGTAATGAGTGAAATGATAAGTGCTGATGCTTTGATATATAATAATCCTAAAACCAAAATATTAACAGAATTTGATGAGGAAGAACGACCAATTGGATTACAGATTTTTGGTAATGATGCTCGTAAAATATCTGAAGGTATAAAAATACTGAAAGAATATCATCCTGATTTTATCGATATAAATATGGGTTGTCCAATAAGAAAAATTGTAAAAAACAATTCTGGAGCAGCATTACTTAAAGATATAAATAAGATAAAACAGATAATTTCAAAAGCATATAGTATAACTGGTAATGAGATACCTCTAACTGTAAAAATCCGAACTGGCTGGGACTCTGACGACAACCTTCTTGAAATTGTAAAAATAATTGAATCAGAGGGTGCTTCTGGAATTATATTTCATCCACGAACACGAAATGAGATGTTTTTGGGAAAAAGTAATTGGGACCTCATTTCTAAAGTAAAAGAGAATACAAAAATTCCAATAATTGGAAATGGAGATATATGCACTCCAGAAGATGCAAAAGAAATGTTTAATCAAACCAAATGCGATTCAATAATGGTTGGTCGAGGAGCAATTGGAAATCCCTGGATATTTAAACAAATAAAAAATTATTTACAAAATAATTCCTATTATAACATTTTATCACCTAATAGAATTGAAATGATTATATTGCATTTGGAGAAAATAAAGAAGAGAGTTGGTAGCAGAAAAGCCATTCATTTAATTAGAAAATTTATTGCTTCATATACAAAAGGAATGAGAGGGGCATCTAATTTGCGACAAAAGTGCAATCAGACTAAAGATGAGAAGCAGTTTATTGAATACTTATTAAATTTTCAGCCAGAGGTTTATCCCTGCCCGCCGCTTCGCTTTGGCAGGCGGGCACCTCAGGCGGATAAGAATAATTTAGAAAATGAATAAAAGCATTAAAGCATTACTTTGGGAAGCAGAGCATCATAGAAAATCAAATTGGTTATTATCAGTAGAGATATTAGAAGATGTTATTAAGAAAGCACCAAAAACCTTAGAAGCGCATGAGATGTTATATGCAATTTTTATGAACAATTTGTTGTATAGAAAAGCAGAGAAAATCATAAAACGAGCATTAATCTCTTTTCCAGATAATGACCACCTTTACTTTTTAATGGGGAATATTTTTCTTGCACAAAGAGGAAAATCAAGGTTAGCAATTGAGTGGTTTCAAAGAGTAAGACAAAAATTTCCAGAATTAAATTTTAACCTTGCAGTCGCTCTGGTGTATCAAAATAGGAGAAGAGATGCTATTCAAATATTTGAGAAAATTTTACCATATTTTAGCCATTTGCCCACCACATATACATTTTTAGCAGAACAGTATATATCATTACAGGAGTATGATAAAGCTATCAAATTACTTTCAACAGCTGAAGTGAAATTTCCTATAAATAAGGATATATATTACTTTAAAGCAGTTTGTTATAATAATAAAATGAATTGGATTCAAGCATTTTTATATTTTGAGAAGGCTAAAACTTTTGGGTATAATTCCGCAGAATTTTTTAATGCTGTAGGAATATGTTGTAAAAATATGGGTGATTCTGAAAAAGCAATTAAATATTTTAAAAGAAGTATTGCACAAAATATATTTTTCATCAAATCTTATTTAGATTTAAGCAAATTGTATATTGCAGAAAATGATTTTCTTAATGCAAGAAAATATCTTAATATTGCACGAAAAATTGATCCTTTGAATATATTTGTAGCATTAGCTTCTGAACGGTTAAGAAGACTTAAAAAGGATAAGAATAAATCATGAAAAAGAAATTTTGGATAATGATCTTAGCTTTTTTTATAGCAATTGTCATCTGGTTAGAAATAGATATTACAAAAGTGCACCAAGTAAATTTAACGATTCCAATATCAATAACTAATGCTCCAACTGCCCTAATACCTTTATCTATTAACCCAGAAACCATAGATATCACTATTGAAGGTACTGGGAAAAATATTATATTTTATAATTCAAAAAAACAGTCATATTATATAGATTTAAAAGATGCTCATTATGGAAAGAATTATTATCCTATTAATTTGGAAAAGCTTAAGGTTTTTGAAGAACATCATTTAAAAATATTACATAAACCTGCATTTGACAATGTTTTGATTACTATGGATAATATGAGTTCAAAGTTTGTTCCTGTTATACCAACTTTTCTTGATGGAGAAAGTGAAAAGTTTTTTCAAGAAAATAATCTGACAGTTTCACCTGAAAGAGTTCAGATTAAAGGTCCAAAAACTTTACTGACAGTTATTTATGAAATTACCACTTTGCCTTTCAATATGAAAAATTTTGAGAATAATCCTCAGATTAATTTAACACCTTCTTTAGATAAGAAAATCAGCTTTGAAAAGTCTTCAGTTTCAATAATAAAATTTGTTCCCAAAATTATTCAAAAAACTTTCTCCCTTCTTCCAATATTGACTCAAGAAGGAGTCGAGATATCTCCAAATTCTGTGAGCATCAAAGTATCAGGGGAAGAGAAAATTTTACAAAATATAAGCTTTAAAGACTTTATTGCTGAAATTAATACTAACACATCCATTCAAGTTGATAGTTTAATTGAGGTAAAAATTTACCTTCCAGAAGGTATTAAATTAATAGCTCAAACTCCGGAAAATGTAAGAATTAAAAAGATACCATAATAATTAATTACACATAAAAAGGATATTGATAATATCACTTTCATAAGGATAACAAATTTGAAAAAGGTAACCATCCTGGGTATAGAAACCTCTTGTGACGATACTTCTGCAGCAGTAATTGATAACAGTTTTCATATTTATTCTAATATTATTTCGTCACAATCTATTCATGAAAAATTTGGAGGAGTTGTACCAGAACTTGCTTCAAGAGAACACATAAAAGGCATTATGCCAATTGTGGATATTGCATTAAAGGAAGCAAAATTATCTTTAAATAACATCGATGCTATTGCAGTCTCTGTTAATCCAGGACTTATTGGTTCACTTTTGGTTGGAGTTTCTTTTGCGAAGGGCTTAGCTTATAGTCTTGGAAAGCCATTGATTGCGGTAAATCATATCTTAGGACATGTTTTTGCAAATTTTTTAGAACAACCAGAGATTGAATTCCCTTTTATGGCTCTTATTGTTTCAGGTGGACATACTGAATTAGTTAAGTTTATATCTTTTAATAATTTTAAAATTATGGGTAGAACAGTTGATGACGCTGCAGGAGAAGCATTTGATAAAATTGGCAAATTGTTAAATCTACCATTTCCAGGGGGTCCCGAAATTGATAATCTTGCAAAGAATGGTAATAAAAATGCTATTAGTTTTCCATTACCAATGATAAAACAAGCAAACTATGATTTTAGTTTTAGTGGATTAAAAACTTCAGCAGCTTTATACATTCAACAAAATAAGATAAATACAAATAATGAAAACCTATGTGACTTTGCAGCAAGCTTTCAAAATGCTATTGTTCAGGTTCTTTTTAGAAAAACTATATCAGCTATTAAAGAAAATAACATAAAAACTGTTTTGCTTGCTGGTGGTGTCGCGGCAAATTCTGAGTTAAGAAATGTTTTTGATAATTTTGCAAATAAACATGATTTATGTGTATTCTATCCATCCGAAGAACTTTGCACTGATAATGCTGCAATGATTGCTGCAGCAAGTGTTTTTAAGTATGAAAAGAAACAATTTGCTGATTTGAACCTTAATGCTTCTTCAATAAAAGGGTTCCATCAATTATGATATTTTCTTATATTTTATATTCACTTCTTGGATTATATTTCATATTTTTGATATTTATTTTGATTGGCACTTTCAGATTAAAACAACCAGAAAAATCTTCAACATATAATAATAATATTTCTGTGATCATTGCTGCACGAAATGAAGAGGAAGATATCGCATCTCTGATGGAATCATTGATTAATCAGAATTATCCTGAAGATAAGTATGAGATTATTGCTATTAGTGATCGGTCAACTGATAGAACAGATTTAATTCTGAAAGAATATTCTAAGAAATATAAAAATATTCATTATTTTAGAATAGAACAGGAAAATAAAAATCTTATTGGGAAAAAGAACGCTTTAACAAAGGGCATTGAAAACTCAAAAGGTAATTTATTACTTTTTACTGATGCTGATTGTTTGCCAGGCAAAAATTGGATTAAAAGTATAAACCAGAAGTTTAATGAAGGTTTTGATGCTGTTGTTGGTTATTCACCTTTAATTTCGGACAAAAAAAGGAGTTTATGGGAAGAGTTAATTTTTACTTTAAGAAAATTAGAGAGACTTTCTATATTTGCTGTTTCTGCTGGAACAATAGGGTGGAATTGGGGAGTCACAGCAACTGGGAGAAATTTTGCTTATAAAAGAAAGGTCTTTGATAATTTAAATGGATTTTCTGGTATAGGTCATATTCCATCCGGTGACGATGATTTATTCTTACAGAAAATTAGCAAATCAAAACTATATAAAATTTCTTTTGCTATTGGACCCGATAGTTTTGTTCCTTCAATGGATAGAAAAAATGCAAAAGAACAATATAATCAAGAAAAACTAAGGGCTTCAAAATGGAGATTTTATCCTGCCAAAATTAAGATTTTTTCTGCTCTTATATTCCTTTTTTATCTCATACTATTTGTTGCATTCATTTTAACAATCTTTTTAATACTTTCTTGGGTGAAATTTTTGTTTATTTTCATTTTGAAAGTTTTTATTGATTTTTTAATTGTTTTGCGAGGAGCTGTATTATTCAAAGAAAAAAGATTATTATTAGCTTTTCCCTTAGCAGAGGTCTTTTATATTCCGTATTTTTTGATATTTGGATTGTTGGGTATAATGACAAAATATAAATGGAAGGTAAATAATTAAGATATTTCAAATTTCGTAGAGACATCTTGAAGCCAAGATGACTTTGTTTTCATTATTTCCCATTATAATAATAGTTAAAAAATAGGATTAGAATAATTACTCCTTCTCTTATATTTACATTGACAATAAAAACCAATTTTAAAATTCTCAAGCAAAATTAATGAATGAGTATTCAGATGAAAGTTTGTATTTTAGCAAGTGGTAGCAAAGGAAATTCAATATTGGTTGCTGGCAGTAAGACGAATATTTTAATTGATGCAGGACTTTCTTGCAAACAAATATTAGATAAACTGAATCAAGTTGGTGTAAATGAAAGCTCAATAAAAGCTTTATTTATTACTCATGAACACTATGATCATATAAAGGGTGCTGGACCTGTTGTAAGAAAATTAGAAATTCCGCTATTTATTAATCAGTTAACTTTTCAAGCCAAAAATTACAATCTTGGCAGAATTGAAGATGTAAGATTATTTGTTAATGGTAAACCTTTTACTTTTAATGAATTTCTGATAGAACCTTTCTCGGTTCCTCATGACTGTGTAGATAATACTTGCTTTAAAATTTCTGAAAGGGATTCGATAGGTAAACTAATAATTCTAACTGACCTTGGATATCCTACAAAGTTGGTTAAAGAAAAACTAAAAAATCCTTCTTCAATTATTCTGGAAAGCAATCATGATTTTAATAAACTCATAAATGGTCCTTATGAATGGTGGTTAAAACAAAGGATCAAAAGCAAAAATGGTCATCTTTCCAACTTACAAGCTTGTGAATTAATAAATGAAATTATCCATCCCGGTTTGAAAAATATTATCTTAGCTCATTTGAGTGAAGAAAACAATGAGCCTGAAATTGCAGAAGCTGAAATGGTGAAAATTTTAAAAGAAAGAGAATCCGATTGTAACCTTTATATCGCAAACCAAAATCATCCTACAAATTGGATAGAAGTCTAAAAATATGATTACCTATATACTTTTATTGATTTCTTTTGCATTATTAGCCAAAGGTGCAGATCTCTTTATTGACGGTGCTTCAAATATTGCAAAGTATTTTAGAGTTTCACCGTTATTTATAGGACTAACTCTTGCAGCAATTGGCACAAGTGCTCCTGAAGCTGCAGTTAGTATAAAAGCGTCTATTATTGGTGTCAATGGCATAGCATTAGGAAATGTGATTGGAAGCAATATTGCTAATATATGTCTTGCAATTGGTATAGCAGCACTAATAAAACCTTTATTTTTTGAAGATAGTACAATCAAAAAAGAATCTCCATTTATGATATTTGTTACTGTGTTACTTTTTGTTTTTATGATTAATTTCTCACAAATTCAAAACAAATTAATTAAGATTTCAAGAATAGAAGGTATTATTCTTTTAATTTGTTTTCTTGGTTTTGTTTTATATTTATCAAAGATGGCTGTCAAAGATAGGAAAAATTCTACAGTTCAAAATCAGGACAAGAATATTTCTATTTTTAAAAATTTGCTTATTACATTGATCGGTTTTGCTGGAATCGCCTTAGGGGGTCATCTTGCTGTGGAGAATGCAGTTAAAATTGCTGAAATATGGAATGTAAGTGAAAAAGTGATTGGAATATCTATTGTTGCATTGGGAACCTCTATTCCTGAGATAGTCACATCTATTGTAGCAGTAACAAAAGGAAAAACTTCTATTGCTATTGGAAATATAATTGGAAGTAATATTTTTAATATCTTATTTGTATTGGGAATTGCTGCCACAATTAGTCCAATCACCCTTGAAACAAGTATAATTAATGATATGTTAGTCTGTCTTGGAATATCCGTCTTGTTTTTTATTTTTTCAAAGATAAGAAATAATATCAATAAGTTTCACGGGATTATATTTCTCACTTCTTATATATTATATATAATTTTCTTGTTTCGCAAATGAAAAAGCTATATACTTTTAATATTAAAAAACAAATCTTTAACGAAAATTTTATTTTTTTATTCTTTTTTTAGAATGAAAAAAAATAAAAAAAAGTTGCTATTTATTTTTAATAGTTTTTAAAATGATAAAAACTAATATAAAGAGATGAAATTATGGAACTTTCGAATTTATTAGTTGTAAAAAGCTGGAAAGAAAATGGATTGGGAAGGATTTGTATCGCAAATGGTATCATTTCTAAAGAATCTGATGATAATATTATTGTTGATTGTAAAGATTTGGTGGCATATCCATCATTAATCAATATCCACGACCATCTTGTTGGCAATTGGGTTCCAAAAGGGGCTCCAAATCGTCCTTATGAAAATACATCAGTATGGGTACAAGACATGAAAACATCTAAACCTGTTTTAGAAAGAAGTAAGTTCTGGAAAAGTGGTCTTGGTGATCTAATACAAAATAATGGGATATCGATGGCAATGTTAGGTGTTTATAAAAATATATTTTCTGGTGTTACAATTGTACAAGATCATATTCCAAACCAAAAAGAAGATTATTATAAAGCTTTTCCAATAAAAGTGATTTCTGAATATCGACAGGGACATTCTATTACTCTAAAAAATTGGTGGGGTGGTAAAGACTTACAAGAAGAGATGGAAGAAACTTATGGCAAAATCCCTTTTACCATCCATATTGCAGAAGGCACAGATAATACAGCAAAGTCAGAATTTTCTACATTAGAGAAGATGGGATTGCTTAAAAGTAATTCAATACTTGTTCATTGTACAGCTTTAACCAAATCTGAGTTAAGAAAGGTAAGTGATACTGGAGCAAGTATTGTTTGGTGCCCGAATTCTAATATTTTCTTGCTTGGCACGACTCTTGATATTGAAACTGTTTTTGATTTGGATATTAATTTCTGCATAGGCACTGATTCAACTTTATCAGGAAGCATCAATATATTAAAAGAACTACTTTATACAAAAGAGAAATTCAAACAGATACCAGATCCCCTGTTATTAAAGATGGTAACTGAAAATCCAGCCAAAGCTTTAATGTTGCATACTTATAATGGTAAGATTGAAATTAACAAAGATGCAAACATTCTCATTACAAAAGCAATAAAAGAAGATCCATATAATAATTTAATAAATATAAATACAACAGACATTGAACTACTTCTATATCTTGGAAAACCAATTTTTGGAAAAGTTGACTTCCTAAAATATTTCTCATGGAATCCAAAAGACTTTTACTTGTTTGAATTTAATTCACAAAAGATGTTTGTAATAGGACATCCCGAGAATATATTAATGAAAGTGGAAAAGAAATTAGGCTATAGAAAGCATTTTGATTATCTTCCCTTCTAAATAATAAAGATTAAAATGCTTGAAAAATTAAAGTGTTGGAAATATTAAAGTTATTTATAGTTATACAAGGTTATTTATTTTTGGAATTTAACTTTCAAATCTTTAATCTTTAATCTTAATAATTAAAAATGGAATTGTCAGAAATATTCTATAGTATTCAAGGTGAATCATCATTTTCTGGCCTCCCATGTATTTTTATAAGGCTTTCGGGATGCAACCTTCGTTGTTCATATTGTGATACAAAGTATGCATATAAAACGGACTTTAAACTCACTATTGATGAAATTTTACAAAGAATCAAGGAATATAATTCGGTATCTTTAGTAGAAATAACAGGTGGTGAGCCACTTATACAAAATGATACTTACTTACTTCTTGATAAGTTACTGAAGAATAAATATAAAGTTTTATTAGAAACTAATGGTTCAATCTTATTAGATAAAGTTCCCAAGGATGTAATAAAAATTGTTGATATTAAAACACCTGGAAGTGAAATGTCTGATAAAATGAATTGGGAGAATATTAACTATCTCAATCTAAAAGATGAAGTGAAATTCATATTAACAGACAGAATAGATTTTGATTGGGCAGTAGAAAAAATTATGGAAAATAATCTTTTAAAATTTAAGGTTCTTTTTTCCCCAGCCATACCCAAATTGAATCCAAAAATATTGGCAGAATGGATATTGAAGCTGAAATTGCCTATAAGAATGCAGTTACAACTACATAAAATTATTTGGGGAGATCGAAGAGGGGTATAAAGAAAAAATTATGAAAGGAAAAAATATGCATGGACAAATTATTGAAGAGTCAAGTTGTGGTCAATATGAGAGATCAGATTGTTTAGTTACAATTGCCCCTTCTGAATCTATGATAATAGAAATAAAGAGTAAAGTCAAAAAACTTTTTGGGAAAGCGATTGAAAAGACTGTGCGTGAAGTTTTGAAAGATAGAAACTTAAAAAATATATGTGTGATTGTGAATGATTATGGAGCATTAGATTGGGTAATTCGTGCTCGTTTAGAATGTGCATTGAAAAGAGCTGTATAGCCTTGCGAGGGTTCTGAACCTTTGTAAGGATAATGGGAGAAATATGAAAGATAGATCACGACGAGCTCAATTCTCCATATCTCATTACCAAGCCCCATCTTTTTTATCCTCATTACCAAGCCCCAGCTTGGTAATGCTACTTAGTTAATCTTATGCGAAGTTCATACAAATTTAGTAAATGTGCTACAGAATTGTATTTTATCACATTCAGTATAGTTGAGTGGATACCAATATTTATTAACAAGAAATATTGTAATATAATGATAGATAATTTAAAATTCTATAGAAGAGAGCAAAGGTTGAAAATTCATTATTATGTTATAATGGATAACCATTTACATCTTATAACTTCTTCTAAAAATAATATTAGTAAAATTATTAAGAACTTGAAAAGTTATTCAGCCAAAGAGATAATAAAAAATCTAAGGATTGATAAACGGAAATGGGTTTTGAATCTTTTGAAATTTTACAAAAAGAAGAGCAAAAAGGTTTCAGAATATCAGGTCTGGCAGGAAGGGAGCCATCCTCAAATAATTAGCAGTTATAAAATGTTAAATCAGAAGATTAATTACATACATTTTAATCCTGTAAAAAGAGGTTTAGTTTCAGAACCAGAACATTGGATTTATTCCAGTGCAAGAAACTATGCTGGCAAAGATTATGTGATGGAAGTTGATGAAATTGAATTGTAATATGAAGCATGGGCTTCTATGGTTATTGCTTTACCAATCTGGGGATTGGTAATGAGAATGAAGGATCCAGGGATTGGTAGAGAGAGACGGGAAGTTGCAAGGATTGGTAAAGAGAGATAAGGCAGGAAGCAAGGATAGGTAAAGAGGAGTGAGAGAAGTATTTTGGATTGGTAAAGATCGATGAGAGAAAGAATCCAGATTAGTCATTTGAAGATAAAGGAGTGTTCGGGATTGAAAAAAGAAAAAGAATATATTGTTCAATCAAGAGAGGAGTAAATCTTTAGGTTAATGAAGAGAATAAGATGATATTCATGATAAATATGATCTGGAGAAAGTATTATAACCCCCTCATTACTTTCTTATCTCATTGGAATGAGTATTATATCATACTCAATCTCAACACCAATTATTTATATATTACCAAGCACCTACTCTTATTACCTCATTACCAAGCCCCAGCTTGGTAATGGAGCAAGGAGAAAAATGAAAGATAGATTACGACGAACAAGATTATATATGCCGGGTAATAATCCAAATCTTCTACAAAATATTGCAGTCTTTTCTGCTGATACTGTTATATTAGATTTAGAAGATGCAGTTGCTCTTTCAGAAAAGGATGCTGCAAGAATACTTGTTAAGTATACCCTACAAAATGTGGATTTTGGAAATTCTGAAAAAGGTATTAGAATAAATCCACTTGACACTCAATATGGAAAAGAAGATGCTGAAATGGCAGTTCAAGCTCGTGCTGAGATTATTT
>DAOVPZ010000151.1 GCA_030628975.1 Candidatus Cloacimonadota bacterium | reverse complement strand
TTCAAAACAAAACGATATTTTTGTTCATACAGATACAGCACAATCCATCGGAAAAATTCCCGTATATGTGGATGAGTTAGGCATTAATCTTCTGACAATCGCAGGTCATAAAATATATGCTCCGAAAGGGGTTGGAGCCCTTTATATTCGTAGAGGAACAACTTTACAAAAGCTCATTCATGGAGCAGATCACGAGCAGAACCTACGAGCTGGAACTGAGAATGTTCTGGGTATTGTCGGTTTAGGAAAAGCCTGTGAAATTGAAGGAAGAGACCTTGATAAGAATTTTCAATATATGAAAAAGATGCAAGAACTTCTTCATGAAAAATTAGCAGAATCAAATCTTAATTTTCATTTGAATGGGCATCCAGAAAAGCGTTTGCCTAATACTTTAAGTTTAGGATTTCATAAAGTAGAAGCGAACACTATTCTTTCTGAAATGAGTGGAGTTGCGGCTTCTGCTGGTGCTGCGTGCCATTCTGACCAAATAGATGTTTCTGCTGTTTTGCAAGCAATGAATGTGCCCATTGATTATGCAATGGGAACTATTCGTTTTTCAACAGGTAAATTTACCACACAAGATGAAATTGAGCAAGCGGCGGAAATTATTATCAAAACTGTGCAAAAATTTCAAGCAAAGAAAGAGCATATTATAATTGATATGAAAGAAGAAATCAAATTGACTCATTTTACTCATGGAATGGGATGTGCTTGCAAGATTGAACCCCAAATATTGGAAACAATATTACAGAAACTGCCCATTCCAGTTGATAAAAATATTCTGGTAAGCACAAATACTGCTGATGATGCTGCTGTTTACAAAATTGATGATAATACTGCAATTGTTGTTACTGTAGATTTCTTTACACCTATTGTAGATAATCCTGTTGATTTTGGAATGATAGCTACAGCAAATGCCTTAAGTGATATTTATGCAATGGGTGCAAAGCCGCTCTTTGGATTGAATATTGTTGGATTCCCAACCAATCGCTTGCCAATAAGTGTATTGGAAGAAATTTTACAAGGTGCCCAGAAAAAAGCGAAGGAAGCTGGTATAACTGTTATTGGTGGACATTCAATTGAAGATACAGAACCGAAATATGGTATGGTTGTAGTTGGTATTGTTCATCCAGAAAAAATTTGGAAAAATATTGGTATGGTTCCCAATGATGCGATTCTTCTTACAAAACCAATTGGAACTGGTATTTTATCAACTGCTATGAAGAGAGGATTACTTTCTGATAGCCAAAAGTCAGAATTAGTTGAGACAATGGAATCTTTGAATAATTACACATCTCAAATATTAAAAGATTTTACAGTTCATGCCTGCACAGATGTTACTGGTTTTGGTCTATTAGGGCATTTATCTGAAATGACAAAAGCAAGTGATATGGATGTTGAAATATTTGCTGACAAGGTAAAACTCCTTAATGGTGCAGCTGAATTTGCAACTGGAAATGTCATTCCCGGAGGGACTTTAGCTAATTTGAAATTTGTTGAGCCAATTGTGGAATGGAGTTCGTCAATTTCATATGTTCAGAAAGTTCTTTTATCCGATGCACAAACTTCTGGTGGTTTATTAGTCTCTATTCCAGAAGATGAATGTAAAGAATTAATAGACAAATTTCAGAAGAAGGGAATTCAAGGATTTTCAAAAATTGGAAAAGTAATTTCAAAAGGTACTGGAAAAATTTTTGTTAAATAAAGGTTGTCCAGAAACTAAAAAAACCTTCCGAATGGTTGCAAACCTTCGGAATGGTTTTATGGCTAATTTCTTAATAAGTTATGCAAAATAGTATTTCTAACTCACCCTCGGTCCCTCTCTTCAAAGCTGTCCATTATACACAAGTCTGTAGACCCTTTTCTACAAAGTGTTTAGAAGCCCACGATTTTAATCGTGGGTAACGATAACAATACAGGTTTTTAACCATTTTAATGGTTTCATAAACCGTTAAAACGGTTCATATATTCGGTTTACTTATTTACTTATGTATAATGACTAGCGGTTATATGCCAAATGAAAATGAGCAGCTAATTTTCGAGTAATTTTTGCATTTTTTCTTTTTATCTTTGATTAATCTTAAATGATAATTTTTTAATTAATTTTGATTTTTGTTCTTTGTAAAGATATTAAAAAAAAGAGGTATATCATGAAAATTATTAAACGATATTCAATGATTTTGTGTTTCGTAATAATACTATTTATTATACCTCAAATTGTTATAGGACTTGAAATTCTAATTTGGGATAATGATAATGGTTCTTATATTAATGATCCCGAAGGAGCAGGATATGTTGGCTGTCAATATGCGTTACAACAGGCTTTGATGACTAATGGTGAAAGTTATACTACCCTATCTACCTTACCTTCAGACCTTTCAAATTACGATCTGATATTTATTACACTTGGTCATTGGTGTTTGGGGTGAGGTTCTACTCCTCCTGGAGTAATTGGCTCGGGCGAGCAACAAAGACTTGTTGATTTTTTGAATTCTGGTAAAGGTGTTTATATAGAAGGTGTAGATTTTGCTTCTGATCATTATTATACTGACCTTTTTAGCTATTTTGGTTGTAATTATATTCATGATGGTTATTCGTATAATGTTCAGAGTTTGATTGGAGTAGGAGGAACATTTGCAGAAGACTATGAGTTTAATTACCAATATGATTCTGACTCCGATTATTCAGTTGATGAGATTGGGGCTGATGAAGGTACACTCTTTTTTACTTCTCAGGATGAAAAAGGTCGTGGAGTTTATTATGATGGAGAAGGTCAATATCATACAATTTTTACATCGTCACTTCTGGGAGCAATGATTGATGGTGCCAGACCTAATACAAAAGCAACTCTGATGTCTTCTTATCTTTCATATCTTACTCAACCTTTTGTAGATGTTGATGAAACCGCAATCAGTTCAACTGAATATAAACTAATTCAAAATTATCCAAATCCATTCAGTAATTCTACTGTAATATCGTATAGTATAAATGGAAAAAATGATACAAATGCAAGTATTCAAATATATAATTTGAAAGGTGAACTTGTTAAGGAATTTGCTAATCTACCTTTATATAACAATCTGGGAGAAGTTGTATGGAAT
>DAOVPZ010000067.1 GCA_030628975.1 Candidatus Cloacimonadota bacterium | reverse complement strand
TAGGACGATTGAGAAGTGAACCTGCGACAAGAAAGCATTCTTTAATGTTTTCTTTTTTGTCGAAAGAAATCATAACACAAAGACTTAAACGAGCAATGTTCATTGCATTTCTTCTTCCGAGTTTGAAATAGCTATGATAATATCTCTTATCAGGCAATTTTGGAATAATAATGGCTGTTAAAATTTCATCTGGTTTTATTTGGGTTTGATAATTTTTTATGATAAAATCTTCAACATTTATTTCTCTATTGCTATTTTTAGATTGAAGCAGTAATCTGGCTTTGTAAACGATCAATGGAGGAACAGAATCTGCACTTGGTGACGCATTAATTATGTTCCCACCAATTGTTCCTCTATTGCGAATTTGTCTTGAACCAATAAGTGAACAAGCATTTATTAAAAGAGGAAAATCTTTTTTGATTGATTTATTTTCAATAAGTTCAGTAAATGTAATTGCACTTCCAATGCGAACTTCATCTTCATTCTCTTCAATACTTTTTAATTCTGGTAAATTGTAAATATTAAGTAATTTTTGGAATTCAGTATTTTTTCGTAATTGAATGAGCACATCTGTTCCGCCAGAAATAATTTTATATTTATCTTTGTAGAGAAGGTTAAGAGCATCTTTTATATTTGGAGGGGTTACCATTCTAATATCAGAAATTCTTGGAGTAATTTTTCTCTTTTTATATTTTACTAAAGGTTTTTCACTCTGACGGGTTGGTTTTACCAAATTTTTTCCAAGGAATACTTGTTCTAAAGTCAAAGGAATCTGATAAGTTCTTTTTCCAGTAGCAAAAGATAAGGCATTATTAATAGCAGGAGAAGTGAGTTCCAAAGTTGGTTCACCAAGACTTTTTGCGCCGAATGGACCATATTTATCTAGATTCTCAATTAAAATTGGGTCAATTTTGTAAATATCTTTTATTGTTGGAATTAGATATTCATCAAGATTCTCTGATTTTACAATTCCATTTTGAATATTATAATCTTCAAAAATACCATATCCAATACCCTGAGCAACTCCGCCGTAAACCTGACCTTCAGCACCCAATTTATTAATTACTTTTCCGACATCATGTGCAGCAGTAATTTTAAGAATATCAATTTTTCCTGTATGAGTATCAACCTTAATTCCTGCTATCTGACATCCATAAACATAAGTGAAATATGCATTTCCCTGTCCTGTTTCTTTTTCCCAGCTGACATCTGGTGCTTTTGACCAGCCATAAGCTGAAAGATTTACACCAGCCCAATAAGCCTTTTCAGAAGCATCTTCAAATCTGATTTTTATTTTACTTTTCTTGTTGTAAATATAATTATTTTTCCATTCTGTTTCCTCAATTTTAATAACTTTAATTTCATCTTTAATCACATTAAAAATAGTGTCTTTTACTTTTTGAGCTGCTTTAATTACTGCATTGCCACCCATCAATGTAGCTCGAGAAGCAACAGTTGGTCCTCCATCTGTAATGGTTGCTGTTTGTGGTTCAAGAAAAACTATTTTGTCAAAATTAATCCCTAAAATTTCAGCTGCAATCTGCGAAAAGGTAGTTTTCAATCCCTGTCCATTTTCATTGCAACCAGCGAGAATATAGACGCTCCCATCTGCTTGAACCGAGACAATTGCAGAAGAAGCATCTGTTCCTTCTGCACCTAATGAACATCCCCTGAAACTACAGGATAATCCAATTCCATATTTGTATCGATTATCTATTTTATTCTGTTTTCTATATTCAATAATTTTTTCTTTATAATTACTTTTTTTTACAGCCTCATCAATTACTTGTAAAAGTGAAACTTTATGTTCAGAAAGCTTTTGTCCGCTGGCAGTAATACTTCCATGTTTGTAACCGTTAATCCTACGGATTTCAAGAGGTGAAATCCCACAAATTTCTGCAATTTCATCCATTAAGGACTCCTGAGCAAAAATAATCTGAGGTGAGCCGAATCCACGCATTGCAGCTGTATAAGTATTGTTTGTGTAAACTGCTCGGATATCTGTTTCTACATTCTCAATTTCATAAGGACCGGTGGCTTGAACAACCGAACGCCAGGTGACAAAAAAACTCTGGGAAGAGTAAGCCCCACTATCAGCAAGAATGTTGATTTTCATAGCGATGAGCTTTCCGTTTTTATTAAATCCAACTTTGTATTTCATTATGTAAGGATGACGTTTATAGCTTTCTTTTATCGAGTTTTCTCTGGAATTTGTTAGTTTAACAGGCCTGCCAGTCATTTTTGAAAGAAGTGCCACTCTGCAAGCCATCATGTTAACAATATCATCCTTTCCTCCAAACGAACCACCCAAAGTTGAACCAAAGATGTTGACCTGGTTAAGATTTAATCCCATAAATGAACTAACAATTTTTCGAGTTGTAAAGGGATTCTGAATCGAACCGTAAATCTTGAATCCTTTTGAAGTAAGGTCAGGAACTGCTGTTATTGATTCAGGTTCAATATACGCATGTTCACAGAAATTGGTTTGATATTCTCTTTCAATGATGTGTTCGGATTGAGCGAAACCTTTTTTCACATCTCCTTTTCTTAAAGGATAATGAATCACAACATTGCTTTTGAATTCTGGATGAACCAAATGTGATGAAGATTTTATTGCTTCCTGAATATCGAAAATTCCTTCAAGGGTGTCATATTTTACTTCAATAGAATCAACAGCAGAAAATGCAATTTCTTTGGAAGTAGCAGCAACAACAGCGATTACATCACCGGAATAAAAAACTTCGTTATTTACCAATGCAAATTGATCTTGGCGAATAGGACCGAGTTTTTTCATGCCTGGAATATCTTTAAATAAAGCAATTGCTTCTACGCCTTCCATTTTTTCAGCTTTAGAAATATCAACTTTGGTAATCTTTCCTGCAGGAATATCTGTATAACGACAGGCAGCATAGAGCATTCCAACAAGTTTAATATCATCACCAAAAATGGCTTTCCCAGTTACCTTTTCGTAACCATCTATGCGAATAACTTTTTTACCGATGATCTGATTCATATTTTTCATCTTGCCACAAAGGCACGAAGACACAAAGAAACTACTATTAAAAATAAGATCATTATGATTAACATTTTTAAAATCTCTTAAACATTTTTTTAGAGATTTCTGTGGCATTATTTATTAAATCATCATACCGATTAGTAGTTTGCAATTTGAAATTATCAAGAAGTATTTTACCTTTTTTAATTACCCATTGAGCTTTTGATTCTGTAATTCCATAAATGAAATGGCTTAAAAATGTATTCTCATTAAATGGAGTAGCAGGCTTATAATCAACAATTACAATATCGGCAGGCTCATTTTCAATAATTCCTATAGGAAATCCAAAGGCTTTTTTTAATTTGTATGAATTCAATAACATTGCTTCCATTTCAGCAAATCCAATATCAGGATCTTGATTTTGATATCTTGTAAATAAGAACGAATTTTTAAATGATTTTAAAATATTAGAACTCATTCCATCAGTTCCAACAGTTACTTTTATTCCTTCGTTAATAAATCTCGAAATGTCTGCTATATTTAAAGCATTGTTCATATTTGAATCAATTGTTTGAATTGCATATAACTTCTTATTTTTCAGAATTTCAATCTCATTGTTTGAAATATTACTGCAATGAACAAGTATTGAATTTTGATGAAGTAAATCAAAACTTTCCAATCTTTCAATAACGGTTTGATTATATTTATCCATGCATTGAATTTCATCAATTTTATCTTCTGCAACATGAATATGAATCGGAAAATTTTCTATTTTATCTTTGATTTCTTGTAGGTTCTCATTACCAAGTGTAAATGAAGCATGAAGTCCAACTATGCCTTTTAAAGAATTTGGCTTTTCCGTTTTGATAAAACGAATGTTCTCATTTAAAGATTTCTGAAAAATTTCATTTCCATTTCTATTAGAAATTTCAAAACAAAGCACTCCATTCAATCCAAAATTTTCAAAAACCCCTGCTAAAGTATTTAGAGAATTTTCAACAAAGTTTGAAGAAATATGGTGATCAAAAATAGTTGTAACTCCATTTCTGATACAATCCTGTAGAGTCAAAACAGCTGAAAGTTTAACATCATCTTCTAAAAGTGCTCTATCCAATTTCCACCAGAGATTTTTCAGAATTCCTTCGAAATTTTGAAATGGAGTTTTTGCATGAATTCCTTTTGAAAGGCAGGAATAGATGTGATGGTGAGCATTTACTAAACCGGGAAATATCACTCTATTTTTAACATTAATAATTTTGTTAGGTTGTTTAAAATTTTTTCTGTATTCAATGTTACCATTATGAATGAAAATATCCCCTTTTTGAACTGAAATTTTATTTTGTTGAGGAATAATGATATAACCATTTTTTATCTCAATATTCATATTAAGACTCCAAAAGAAAGTTAATTATGAAAATAAATTTCTGTAGAATTTTTCGTCAATTATAATATTTTGAGTTCACTATAAAAACCCGCGAAACACACGAAATACTCGAAAATGGTTCGTGTAAATTCAGTAATATCCGCATGTATTTTTCGCGTATTTCGCGGGAAATACCTTTTTGGAGTGGACTCAATATTTTTAAATATACAATTTAATCTATAGTTATAGTAACAATTATTAAAATAATTCAGCCCCATACAGGGGCTGAATAAGATTCGCGCAAAACAGAAGTGTCACATAAACATAGCTTTAGATTATGATTACTATAATCTGCTTAATCTAATCAATATCTTCTTCTACATATAACTACAGTCCTTTAATGTTTTTTAACTTACTACAACTTTACTGCTTTCTTTCTCAAGTTCATCAAAGTTCTCAATATAATTTGCATCTTCATCTAACAGGTACACATTTGTGATAGTTAATGCTGTTTCACCAGTATTTTTTCCTTCTAATCTAAAACTAAACAGACTTCCGCTTCCTGTGATTCCATCACTTACGGCTGTTTGTTTTAAACCGACACAGACACTTAATCCAACCCCATCTTCTTTTGACATCTTAACCAAATTAACTGGCCAGAAACTACCTGCTGTTAAGCTACCAACTTCATAATCAACTTTTGATGTTGTATATTGAATTACCATAGAACATGCAAATAGATTTTCAGCATTATCAATTTTTACTGTAATTTGAACATAAGAACCTACAGAAGTGTTATATTCTGTTGAGGAGAAATAAAGTACAGGATTCTCTTCTTTAGTGGTTACTTTAGCGCAACCTGAAATAATTACTACTAATGCTAATGCTATCGTTATTATAATATATTTTTTCCCCGAAAATAATCGGCCCGCCTGCCATCTGTCGGGCAGGGATTTCACTTTGTTCAACATTTTTTCTCCTTATTTCATCAGAATCATTTTTTTGATTTCTGATTTCTGCTTATTCATTACAATCTGATAAAAATAAATTCCATTTGATAAAGATTTCCCTTTTTCATCTTTTCCATCCCATACAATTGTATTCAACCTATTTTTCGTATTCTGAATCTCGAAGTTCCTTATTAATTGCCCTTTAATGTTATATACTTTTATCGCTGAATTTGTGACTTCTTCCTTGAGATGAAAACGAATTTCTGTTGTTGAACTAAAAGGATTGGGATAATTTTGTCCTAAATAATTATCAGTCACTAATTCAATAATAGGTAAATCAAATAGTTCAGCAATATGATTTTTTATCTTCACTTCAATTTCATCGTTGCCAAGAGTTTTATAGATTTCAATAAAATTTTCCTTGTAGAATTCTATATTATCTGGAATAATAGGAATTGATAATAGTGTTGAATGGGTGTGATTCCAATTAAGGCATATAGCCAAGACATCCGCTATGTTTACTTCACCATCTCCGTTACAATCAGCCAAAGAAGCAAAAGGATTATCCCAATTTTCTGGATAATCATTACCTGCCCAAGAGAATGAAGTTGAACTTCTTGGATTTCCCTGTTCTTTCCAGTAAACACCTATCGGATCTATATCAGATTCATCAACAGTTCCGCTATAATCTGTATCACCTGGCCAAATCAGGTCTGTATTTGGATAAACTGTAATATAATCTGTCTTTGTTTCTGTATCACTATTTGTACCATCAGAAATAGTTAGTGAGACTGTGTATGTCCCGGCATTTAGATAAATATGAGTCGGATTCTGAGCTGTGCTTGTCTCTTCATCTCCAAAATTCCATGACCAGGATGTAATTTCACGACTGCCTTTAGAATTTAAAGATATTTTCTTTTCCGGGATTATGCCTTCTTTCAAAGGTGGTCCAGGTTCACTCTCTTGAATCTGGTTTATTATTGTTAGTGCTTGATTTGTTCCATTAATAGTGCATACATTCCAATATCTGCCTTCTCCTGTAGTCGGAACTTGAAGAGTCTGTATTAATCCTTGATCTGTATATATCTGAATAACTCCATTTGAGGTTATGATATCTGGACTTTCTGCATAATAATCATGAATATAATAATAATATGTACCTGAAAAAAATTGATGAATTGTAATAGTTT
>DAOVPZ010000126.1 GCA_030628975.1 Candidatus Cloacimonadota bacterium | reverse complement strand
TTGTATGTTATTTAACACCGCCAAATTTGCGAGTTCTTTTTTGAAAATCTAATATTGCTTGCATATATTCTTCTGAAGTAAAATCAGGCCAGAGGGTTTTTGTAAACCATAACTCAGAATAAGCAGCTTGCCAGATAAGAAAGTTACTAATTCGGATTTCACCACTCGTGCGAATTACCATATCAGGATCTGGAAATTTACTGGTATATAGATAATTTGAAAACTCAGTTTCAGTTATTCTATTTAGTTGCTTAGACAAAATATTATTAATTGTTTCAATGATTTCATTTCTACCACCGTAGTTAATTGCCATTATCAAATTCAATCCAGTATTTTTTTTTGTTTTCTGATATGCTTTGTTGATTTTTTCAATTAAACTCTGGCTTAATCCCTTTTTCGAACCTATGAAATGCACAATCACATTATTCTTTGCAAGATTGTTAATTTCTTTCATCAAGGTATTTTCAATAAGCCTAAGTACAGCTTTTGTTTCATTTTCAGGTCGTCTCCAATTTTCTGTTGAAAATGCATAAAGTGTTAGATATTTAATTCCAAGATGTCCTGATGTTTCAACAATTCCTCTAACTGCTTTTACCCCTGCTTGATGACCTTTAATACGCGAGAGACCTCTTTGCTTTGCCCACCTACCATTACCATCCATAATGATAGCAATATGAGTTGGGATTATACCTTTTTTTACTTCTTTTATTAATTCTTCTTTGGTTTTCATAACAACTAATTTAATTTTTGATATTAACTATATGTTTGTCAATAAAAAAGAGAGTTAAAAGATTATATTTGTTTGGATAGAATAATCGTGATTTACAAATATGATTATAAAAAATAATACTTATTTAGGTTTTTCTTTCTTCTTCAAATTTTCCCACCATTGTATTCTCTTCTTTATCTCTCGTTCAAATCCAATCTCTTGTGGTTGGAAAAATTTCTTTTCTTTCACTTTATCAGGAAAGTATTTTTGATATTTATAGTGATGATCAAAGTTGTGGGAATATTTATAATCTTTACCATAATCCAAATCTTTCATAAGTTTTGTAGGAGCATTGCGAATATGAAAAGGAACGGGCAGATGACCACTTTGTTTAGCTGTTTTTGAAGCTTTTTCATAAGCAAGATATATTGAGTTACTTTTAGGTGCAGAAGCAAGATAAATTACAGCCTGTGCTAACGCATTACTTGCTTCAGGCATACCAATGAAATGTACAGCATCTTTTGCAGCAATGGCTAATTGCAATGCCTGATTATCAGCAAGCCCAATATCTTCCGAAGCAAATCTAATAAGACGGCGAGCAATGTAAAGTGGATCTTCACCACTTTCAAGCATCCTTGCAAGCCAATATAAAGCCGCATCAACATCTGAACCGCGCATACTTTTATGCAAAGCTGAAATAAGATTGTAATGTTCCTCCCCCTTTTTATCATAAAAAAGGTTATTTTTTTCAAGTAGCTTTTTAATTTTTGTTAATGTAAGTTTATCCCTTTCCTTTCCAAATGCTTTAATAATAATTTCTATTGCATTAAGAGCTACTCTTGCATCACCCCCAGCATAACTACTTAAATAACTCAAGATTTTGTTATCGAACATTTTTCTAAAACTTTTTAATTCGCTATAAGGATGATCAAAGCAACTGGTTATTATTTTATAAATGTCATTTTCATTTAATTTTTCTAAGACAATAACCTTACAGCGAGATAAAAGAGGTGGTATGATCTCAAAGGATGGATTCTGTGTAGTTGCACCAATTAAAATAACAATTCCTTTTTCAACAAAGGGGAGAAAAGCATCCTGCTGTGCTTTGTTGAAGCGATGTATTTCATCAATAAATAAGATTGTTTTTTTATGCCTTTTGGTTAGATTATATTCAGCTTCAATCATAGCTTTTCTTACTTCTGGAATACTTGATAATACAGCACTGAAAAAAATAAATTTTGCATTAGTTTTATTGGAGATAATTTTGGCTAATGTTGTTTTTCCAGAACCCGGTGGACCCCAAAATATCAAAGATATTAGTTCATTATTCTCAATAATTTTTCGTAGTATAGAATCTTTTTTTATAATTTTTTCTTGACCAACAAATTCATCAAGAGAGATGGGACGGACTCTTTCTGCCAAAGGCATATCCCTATAATCAATCTCAGCAAATTTTGTAAATAAATCTTCTGTCATATTATTTTTCTATATTATTAATATTTCGCTCCTATGGAGCTTGGTTAGCTCTGTCATATTTCGTAAGGCGTGAAAGCAGGAAGTGGGAAGCGTAGAAAGTAAGATTGTAATTACGCTTTACGCTCTTCGCTACACGCTTTTATAGCTCCAGAGGAGCGACACTCAAATGAAGTTATTTTTTACGGAGTCTGCTTGCAGGGATTCCCATTTGGTTACGATATTTTGTTACTGCCCGAAGAGAGATGGTAATTTCTTTTTGAACTAATAAATCAACAATTTTTTGGTCACTTAGGGGGGATAGTTTATCTTCATTATCTATAATTCTTACTATTTCTCTTTTGATAATTTGTGATGAAACATTGCCAACTTTACTTGTAAAGAACCACTTTAAAGGATAAACTCCAAAAGGTGTATCAATATATTTATTTTTCACAACACGACAAACTGTAGATACATCTCTATTAACCTTGTCTGAAATATCGTCATAGGTCATTGGTGTTAATTCTTTTAAACCAACTTGAAAGAATTTAGGTTGTTGGTGTATAATCTCAGTTGCTATTTTGTATAAAGTTTCTCTTCGCATCCATAAGGCTTTCACATAATTTTCAGCAGAAGAAAGTTTAGATTTGATATATTTAATAGCATTTTCTTTATCATTACATTTTGAAATCATCTGTCTTGCGTATTCTTCATTAATAGCCACTTCAGGGATATAAGAATCATTGATTATTATTTCTAATCTATCGTCTATCTCTTTTACAATGATGTCTGGAATAATGTAGGACAAAGTTTTTGAAGAAATTCTGCTTCTTGGTTTTGGGTCAAGATGACCAATAATATCTTTAATAATAAGGAGTTCTTGTTTGGAGATATTATATTTCCTTTTTAATTTATCATATCTATGTTCTTGAAGTAAATTTAGATCATTTTTAATAATTGATACTAATGTCTCATTTTTAAATTGATTATCATCTAATTGTGCAAGAAGACACTCAGAAAGTGTTCTAGCTCCCATACCTTTTGGATAAATTTGCATTATCATAGAATGGATTTCTTCAGCGCGGGAGATAGGTATTGATGCTGGTTCGGTAAGGTTTTCAAGAGGGATATCAAGGTATCCATTTTGTGTTAGACTACATAATATTGAATCTACAAACTCTTTCTCACTTTTATTTACAGGTAGTTCTCTAACATTATTATGGAATTGTTCACAAAGATTTTCATGTTCTTTTTCATAATCTTCAAATCCATCAAAACGAGGAGCAGATTTATCTTTCCGTTCAATTTCAAATTGAGTGTTTCTGGCATCACTCAAATCATTTATAATTTTATTAAGTTCTTTAATTTTTTCAGTTAAATCAGAATCTTCGAATTCTTCAGATATAGAGTCTTTTTCTTTTGCTTTAATTTTTTCATCAGAGACCAATGTTTCCTCAAAAGATTCTGAACTTAGGTCTTGAAGAAAGGGATTACATCTGAGTTCTTCCTTTAGAGCGATTTCTAGCTCCTGGATTGGTTTTTGAAGCAATTCCGCAGTGATTATCATCTGGGGTGAAAGCTTAAGCTTTTGCTCAAGCTTTTGGTTGGTTCCTAATCCTACATTTAACTTTACCATAATTATTATATTTAATTTTTAAAGAAATTTATGTCAATTATTGTTGAAAAAAACATGCATACCCCCAAAAATTTAAGACAAATCGGTTTATTTTAATAAACAAAGAAAATAATTAAAAGAAGCCCATGTCCCGGAAGTGGGCTTCTTTGGTAAGAAATTTCCTGCTTAAATTATCCACAAACCTTTTATCTATT
>DAOVPZ010000032.1 GCA_030628975.1 Candidatus Cloacimonadota bacterium | reverse complement strand
TTATTTTGATTTTTCTATGATTGATTCACCCCGTTAGATAATCTATTAATTTTTATCCCTTATAGATATTATTTTAATAAACATTGAGTTTTATGGCAAATATTCATTTAGTGTAAATATCTAACGGGGTAAAAATATTTTTTTCACTTTGTTTGATATTCATCTTTTTAGATGCTTACAATCTTATAAAGTAAAAATATCAAACGAGGTGAATTTGATTTTTTGGTCATTGTAATTTACCTGCCCCGTTAGATAATTATCCAATATTATAGTATATTTATTTTTATCATCTCCTTTCCTTTCAAGAATTACAATTATTACTATAATAAAAATCTAACGGGGTAAAGATTTTGTAATTTGTATTTTGTAATTTTAGCCATTTTTAAATTTTAACATCATTTTAAGAGATAATACTAAATCTGATAGGTTGAAGTTTGCTGAGTTATGATTTTATTGCCTTATTGATCATATTGATTAAATCTTCATTTTCGAAAGGTTTAAAGATGATGTCGTGTAAACCATCTTTTTTGGCTTTTACTAAAACATGGTTCGGATCATATCCAAATCCAGTCATCATAATGATTGGAATGTTATCATCAAAATTTCTTATTTGAGAATATAACTCGTATCCATCCATATCAGGCATTGCAATATCTGTTAAGACAAGGGCAATATGTGTTTCACGGATCTTTTGTAAAGCATCAAACCCATTATCTACGATGATACTATTGAAATTGTATTTCTTAAAAATATAATCAAGATAGTTTAATGTATCTTTTTCGTCATCTACTATAAGAATTGTGTACATTATATTGAATATTTGCCAGTTATTATTTGAAAAGCTTGTAGATACTTTTCTCTTGTTTTGGCTATGATATCTTCCGGAAGTTGAAGAATTTCAGAATTTTGTCCAATATTGTTTACCTTTTCAATACCCTTGCTTAAAAGATAATCACGCACAAATTGTTTATCATAATTTTTTTGTGAGACCCCCTTTTTATATGTAAAAGCATCCCAGAATCGCGAAGAATCAGGCGTTAGAATTTCATCAATTAATAGCAATTTACCATCAAGTAATCCAAATTCAAATTTAGTGTCTGCAAGAATTATCCCTTTTTCGATAAGCAGGTTGTGTCCATAATTATAAATTTTTAGACTCGCTTGTTTGATCTTATTTGCAAATTCATGACCAATGGTGTCTTTCAATTTTGAAAATCCTATATTTTCGTCATGACCTTTCTCAGCTTTAGTAGAAGGTGTAAAAATCGGTTCGGAAAACTTTTCAGATTCTTGAAGATTGGCAGGCAAATCTATTCCACAGATTTTACCGGTTTTGTTATAATCCTTCCAACCAGAACCAGCAACATAACCCCGAATAATACATTCAAAGGGAATCTTTTCAGCTTTTTTTACTAACATTGAACGCAAATTCAACTCTTTTTTGAATGAATGAAAAATCTTTGGAAACTCTGACACATTGTCAGTAATAAAATGGTTTTCAATAATATTTTTTGTTTTTGTAAACCAGAATTTGGAAATTTGAGTTAATATTTTTCCTTTGTCAGGAATTTTACATGGTAGGATGTAATCAAATGCAGATATTCTATCTGAAGCAACAATCAGGAGTTTGTCTCCTAAATCATAAATGTCTCTGACTTTACCTTGTGTTAAAGGAAATAATTTTTGAAGTTCAGACATTATATCCAGAACTTAAATATTTAGAAATAAAAAATAATCCTTTATTTTTCAATTTGATATGAATGAGTTATTTTAGCAGTTTTGTTGAGCATATCAGTAACTCCACAATAACGATTTTGAGATAGATCAATTGCTTTTTTTAGTT
The DNA here is from genome assembly GCA_030628975.1 of Candidatus Cloacimonadota bacterium. Classification (GTDB taxonomy): domain Bacteria; phylum Cloacimonadota; class Cloacimonadia; order JGIOTU-2; family JGIOTU-2; genus JAGMCF01. The sequence goes on along the minus strand of DAOVPZ010000032.1, from coordinate 7,219 downwards.
TTTCCTCATCAACATCACCAGAGATATTATAATTAATATGAATTGATGTGAAGACTTTTGGATGTTCTTCAGAAAGCTCAGCTTCAGCAGAAACTGAAAAATCTTTAAATTCCACTCGCATTTTTTTAAGAAGTGAAACAACATCCATTGCAGTGCAACCAGCGAGTCCCATCAATATAAGTTCTTTTGGACGAGAACCTTGATCTAAACTTAATTTTTTATCAGCATCAATAATGATACTATGTCTGGAATCTGATACAGCAGAAAATTGTAGGTTATCAATATACTTAACTTTTGCCTTCATCTTAGGATGTTAATTTATTACTACTTTAGATTATTTTTGTCAAATTTTATTTGAAAAAAGTTTGTTTTTCTTGTTAATTTTAATTTAATTCTATTTTGATTTATATGTATTATGAGATTTTATTGACAATGTTTTGAAATTCATAATTAGTTAATATGAATTAGTTAGTTTTTAATAAATTCCTTTTTTTAGAAAAATCAGATAAAAAATGAATAAAATTTTAATCCTTGGTTCAAGTGGTTCAGGTAAATCTACATTTGCAAAGAAGTTAGGAGAATTGCTTAATATTGAAGTAGTGCATCTTGATTTGCATTATTGGAAACCGAATTGGATTAATACACCGAGAGAGGAATGGAAAGAGAAATTGAAAGTTTTACTGCAAAAAGATTGTTGGATTATGGATGGCAATTACGCAAGTTCATTGGATTTGCGATTGAAACATGCAGATACTGTTATTTTTCTTAACTCCAAACGGTTTTTCTGTCTATGGAGATGCTTTAAAAGATTTGTTAAATTTAGGGGACGAGTAAGATCTGATTTAGCTGTAGGATGCTATGAAAAGTTTGATTTGGAATTTTTCAAATGGATATGGAATTATCCTAAAGATATTAAACCTCATATTTTGAAAATGCTTGAAAATGTCTCACAAGATAAGAAAATTATCAGACTAAATTGCAATAAAGAAGTAAATGATTTTTTAAGAAACAATGTAGAGGTATAATTAATTAACTATTTAATATGTGAAAGGAAAATAATTATGAATAAAATCAATGTTGATGCTTTATTTCTCGGACCAAAGTCTGAAAATCATATTCAAAGATGAAAACAAGGCTAATTTCCGAGTTATTAAGCAATTAACTGATTGATTTCAGAGGTAGATATAAAATAATAGTTGGATTGATTATTGATAATTAAAAACAATAAAGTTCAATAAATTATTCTTTTTTATTGACATAAGAAAAATCATATTAAAGAATAGCTATTGTTGGAAGTCGTTCTAATCGAGATTAAGAAACCTTTCTGAAACTGGTTTGGAATGTTCTATACCAACAGTATTAACATAAAGGAGGTTTCTTGCTAATGGCAAAAACTGAAACAGGTACTGTCAAGTGGTTCAATTCTACAAAAGGTTTTGGCTTTATTGAACGAGATAATGGAGAAGATGTTTTTGTTCACTATACTTCACTTAAGGGTGAGGGATATCTAACCTTAGATGAGGGACAAAAAGTAAGCTTTACCGTTGTTAAAGGAAGTAAAGGTCCTCAAGCACAAGATGTAGTTAAACTATAACTTGAACAGATACAGAATATTGAAAGTGCGATGTGCATTCATTTGTGCATCGCACTGTTTTTTTGACTACAGATTTAATATATTAAGAAGCCATCAAAAAAACTTTGGGAATCCAATAAATAATATTTGCAAAACAATATTAGTATAAATCCCAGCAATTATATCATCAGCAATAACTCCCCACCCATGTGGTAATTTTTGGATTTGGTAAATTGGCGATGGTTTTGCAATATCAAATATTCTAAAAAGCACAAAAGCATAGATTGCTATTATAAGAGAGTGGGGGAGAAAAAGGATTGCAACGCAATAACCAAGAACTTCATCGATAACAATTTTACGACTGTCTTTTCCCAAATCCTTTTCTGCATTTTTTATAATTGGAATGAAAATAAGACTTAATAATATTATAATAGTTAATAGGATTAGATTTCCTATTTGTGTAAGTTCTGGAAGGAGAAAGTAATATAAAACTGCAGTTACTGCACTGGTAAGTGTGCCGGAAGCTACAGGAAAATATCCTAAAAAAAATACAGAAACTAAAAGATTTCTTATGAATTTACTCAATCTTCAATTCTTTCTATATCAGCACCAAGTTGAGCAAGTTTAGATTCCAATCGTTCATAGCCTCTATCCAAATGGTAAACCCGTGAAATTTCAGTTTTACCTTCAGAAGCTAATGCAGCAATAACCAGAGCAGCAGCAGCTCTAATATCAGATGCCATTAAAGGTGCTCCAGTAAGCTTGGTTCCACCATGAATAACAATTCTATTTTTGTCTAATTTGATATCAGCACCTAATCTTTGCAGTTCACTGATATACATAAACCTATCTGAAAATATATTTTCATCAATAATACTTATGCCTTTAACTGTAGAAAGCAATGCTGCAAATGGTGCTTGTAGGTCAGTCGGGAAAGCTGGGTAAGGATTTGTGGAGATTTCAATTGGATTTTTAGCTTTACCTGATATTTTGATCGAATCATTTTCAGTTTCAATTGAAAATCCGATTTCTTTTAGCTTTTCCAGTACAATACCTAAATCCATAGGACAGCAGTTTTTCACATTAATATTACCTTTAGTAATTGCAGCAGCAAGTAGTAATGTACCAGTTTCAATTCGGTCCGGAATGAGAGTAACATCAGCAGGATGTAAATTCTTAACCCCACTTATTGTCAGACAATCTGTTCCAATGCCTTCAATTTTAGCCCCCATTTTATTTAAAAAATTTGCAAGAGAATTTATTTCAGGTTCACATGCTACATTTCTCAGGATTGTTATTCCATCAACTAATACTGAAGCCATAAGGATATTAGTAGTTGCACCAACACTTTTCTTTTCAAAAATTACTTCGGTACCGTTTAATTTTTTGGCTGTTGCATAAATATATCCATGCTCAATTTCGATATTTGCACCCAATTTTTGTAATCCTTGTAAATGCAAATTTATGGGTCTAGCTCCTAAAGCACATCCTCCTGGGAATGATACCTTTGCTTTTCCAAATCTTGCAAGGAGTGGTCCCAATACATATATAGAAGCACGCATAGTTTTTACTAAATCATAGGGTGCTTCATAATAGGAGCAATTTTCAGTATTGATTTTTAGTTCATGATTTTCAAATTCTACTTTTGCTCCAAGAATTCGAAGTAATTTTGCCATTGTTCTGATATCAATTATATCAGGCACATTTTTCAAAATGTAATGACCATCTGCAAGAAGCGAAGCAGCCATAATTGGCAATCCGGCATTTTTTGAACCACTGACAGAAATGATACCTTTAAGTTTTTTTTCTCCTAGAACAATAAATTTATCCATAATTTTAAGTCAATCCTGATTTTTTATTTATCTTTTCTATAATAAGAACACGATATAAATCATTATAATCTTTTGTGCTGTCAATTAATTTATAATTAAATTGATGAATGATTTTTTCTATATCGAATTTTTGATCAGCTCCAATTTCAAGGAAAATCTTTCCCTTTTTATTTAGAAAATTCTCTGCATTTTGTAAAATTTTTTTATAATATGTAAGACCTTTTTCTCCACCAAACAAAGCTAATTTTGGCTCAAAATCTTTAACTTCTTTTTGAAGATCTTCAAATTCTTTATCAGAAATATAGGGTGGATTAGAAATAATAATATCAAATAGCCAGTTCCGACTTGTTCCCGACCAGTCGGAATAAGCGAGACTGGCGGACACATTCTCAAATAAGTTTGATTTTATTAGTTTAATATTTTTTATATTATGCAATTCGATATTTTTTTTTGCATTTTCTAATGCAGCATCTGAAATATCAATTGCTAAAAATTGCATATTGATTTCTTTATTTTTAAAGTATTTACTGATAGAAATTGGAATAATACCCGTGCCTGTTCCGATGTCTAAAATGTTCCAATTATTCTTATCGGTTTTTTTTATATAAGATATAATAGAATCAATTAAAATTTCAGTTTCTGGTCTGGGAATCATAACTCCTTCATCAACCAGAAATTTATATCCATAAAATTCTGTTTCACCAAGTAGATATTGAATAGGATAATGAGTAGCTCGCTTTTTAACTAAATTTCTTATTTCTTTTCTCTTGATAAGATTTAATGGTTTATCATATTTAAGATACAATTCCATTCGTGAACAATTTAGGACTTTTGCAATTATCATTTCAGCATTTAATTGGGCTGATTGAATATCGTTCTTTTTGAAATATTCAGAAGTCCATAAAAGGACATCTTTTATTGTCCAAACTTTTTTGGCATTCATATTTTTTATATAAGCTTATTTGTAGTAATTGATATTTATTAGAATTTATTGTCAAAATATTAGTAAAATTTTTAGTTATAAAAAAAGAGCGTAATGCTTATCTCCGCTCTTTTTTTAAAGATATTTAATAGTTTATCTAAGCAAAATCATCTTTTTTGTAATACTATTTTCTCCATCAGAAAGCATATAGAGGTATATGCCAGTGGGTACAGGTTCTCCATTTTCATCTTTACCATCCCATTCAACAGATGATTGATTATCAGGAATTTGTAATAACCTGAGTAGCTGTCCTTTAGTATTATAGATTTTTATTTCTGTTAATTTATGTAAATCTGTGTGATCAATAGCTGAAAAAGAAATAGTTGTGGAAGTACTGAATGGATTAGGAAAGATTATTAATTTGTATCCATATTTTTCAGCAATCTCTGGTAGATTATCAATACTTGTCAAATCAATATCCAGTATCGTAGCTAATTCAATCGGGTCGATCTCCCCAGTATTTACAGTACCACCATATGCAAACCGCCCATGAGCCATATAATGGAGTCCTATAATTGGAGCAGTCATAGAAGAACCTTGTATTGGATTTACGATATGTACAAATCCCATATTAATTTCTTTTCCACAAATATTGCAGGTTTCAACACCATATACTACGGAGTATTCAAGATAGACAATATCATCAGGTGGAGTTTGACCATAATCAATATGTGGCAAATCACTAATATGCTCGATTATTGCTTCTGTCATCTCCTGTCCATCATCGATACCCAAATTGTGAGTATAAGGATTTTCAGGATCAGTCTCAAAATATAATTCAGAAGGGTTATTTAATCCATCATTATCATTGTCATTCAAAGTAGTTATTGGAAGATGTTCGATATCAAATGGAGCTAAGACTTCTTTCAAAAGTTCAATATCAACTCTTGATGTATCCTCTTCTATTATAAAAGAGAAACTACCGTGGTTCATAAAGTGCATTGCCATATAAGGAATACTGATTTCAAAATTGCGAAGAGGATTAAAAACCTCAACATACCCCATATTAATCCATTCTCCGCATATCGGACATTGATAAACTCCACAAGCATAGTTATCAACCGCATAGCAGGTGGTATCTGATTGAACTCTTGGTAGAGAATCAATGATTGTTTCAAATGCTTTTGCGATTGAGTCTGCAGAAGGTATGAATGAATATAAGCATTGAGTTCCTAATAGAACATCCTCTTTGTAGCTAAGATAATTTAGATCTGGGTCATCCGGAACGGGTAACCAGTGGTCATCAGCAAGAAGAGGTGTTCCCAATGCTAATAAGAATGCAGCAGCATAAGGAAGAGCTTTTTTTCCAAAACCTGCCATGTGATGGGGAAAAAGTCTTACATCTGATTCAGAAAATAATTGCTGGCATTCATTATGAATTTTTTGATAGTAGGGGATAAGTGAAGGAGTAATCCTACAATCAGGACAAACCCAATGGAAAAGAATTTCTTGTTCCTTGCCAATAAATGGATTTTTTGTGTATCCATTTTCGATGAAATTATTCACACAACATGATGGATAGCCAAAAAGGAAACCTTCCTTTTCTCTATCAGATATTTTGGTAGTTATTGGTTGTTTATAGAAGTTTTTCAGATAGATGTCTAAGTATCTGGATTTAGTGCTAAATATAGTTTCATATGAATATTTTCCGTTGAGAAGTTTTCGCTGAACCGTTTCTAATTTTAATCCATGTTTTTTCAGTATCCCAATTTTTTGTGAAGAGATTCTTTTTTCCCAGCGGCTTAAAGGCTTTATTTGCTGTTTTGTAAGCATAGCCAGATAAGCCAGTTGAAAGTCTAATTTTGTTATTGGATTTTTCATACTACCTCCAATATTCTGCTCAGGAGAAATAAATCTCCGGGAGCTGATTTTAATATTTCATTTGTGGGATCCGCCAACTGGCGGATATACTCCTAATTATCTCAAAACCAAACATTTCTTTGTATCAACAACTTTATCACCTACTTTCAGACGATATAAGTAAATTCCTGATTGGACTGATTTTCCGCTTTCATCTTTTCCATCCCAAATTATTTTCTTTATTTGTGAGTTTTCATTTGTATCTGGGTGAAATGTTCTTACTAATTGACCTTTAATATTATATATTTTCAATTCAGCATTATCTGTATTATTGGGGATTGTGAATGATATTGTAGTTGATCCCCGATTAAATCGGGGACTGAATGGATTTGGATGGTTCTGATTTAAACTGGGTTTATAAATTAATTGAATGTTATCTGCTGAGACAACAGGTATTTCATAACTACTATTTGGGTCACCAATCATAATATCATCAATATACCAACCATAATGGTCACACACATATTGATCAGAAGCAAAATGTAATCTCAGGATAACATCCTCACCAGCATAATTGCTGATATCGAATTCTACTGGTTCCCAATCATAATTTGTTTCGCCAAATCCCTGCTGACCAAGAGCAATCACATATCCATCATAACCTCCTACAGGTGTAATTAGTGTGAATGTTGAGCCACCATCGGTTGATATTTTTACATTTCCGCCATCATATAGTGTTCCTGAACTTGCTTGTTCATAGTCATAATAATGAAAGAGACAAAAAATGCCTGAAGATGGTACAGTTATTTCTGGTGAATCCAGATACCAATCTGCATAATTTATATAGTAGCCACTCAGGTTTGTAGCCCAGCATTTTATTCCAGAATATGCTTGAATTCCACTACCAATAGGTTCTCCCCATTCCCATGCGTTATATGTCGGAGTGCTAGTGAGACCGCCATCATCATCTTCAAAATTGCTGAATAAAGCTGCAACTCCTAAATGATAATCAATAATGGCATTACCCATTAT
>DAOVPZ010000044.1 GCA_030628975.1 Candidatus Cloacimonadota bacterium | reverse complement strand
ATATTTTCTGCATATTCAAAACCCTGATCTACATAAGAAAATGATTTTGTATATTGCGCTGAATCTAAATATAGTTCTGCGATATTATTCGATGTATTTGCAAATGCCCATATATCATTTAACTCTTTGGAAAGCGATAATGATTGCTGATAATATTCAAGTGCCTTATCGTATTCCTTTAATTTGTAATAAACAACACCGAGATTGTTAGTTACAGCAGCAATTCCCTCTTTATCGTTAAGTTCTTCATCTATTTTAAAAGCTTTATAATAATATTCAAGGGCTTTATCATAATCCTTGTTATCATCATATACCGTTCCAATATTATTATAAGCTATTGAAATTCCATACTTATCATCTATTTTTTTTTGAATTTCAAGATACTTGTTGTAATATTCTAAGGCTATATCAAAATCTCCTAAAGCTTGAAAGATATTTCCAATAACATTATAGGAATCTGCAACACCCTCCTGGTCTGCCAATTCTTCATAGATTTTCAGACAATTTAAATATGATTCCAAGGCTTTCACATACTCTGCTAATAACTCATAATTGTCACCAATATTGTAATATAAGATTGCCATCCCTTCTTTATCGCCAAGTTCTTCATCTAATGATAATGATTTATGAAAATATTCCAAAGCTTTTTTATATTTATTTAGTAAATAATACATATCTCCAATTGCGTAATAAATTTTAGATATATCAGCTTTATGTTCCAATTTAAGATAGATATTCAAAGCCTTATTAAAATATTCTAAAGAGCGATTGTATTTTTTAAATTCAGTATAAACAAAACCAATATTTTTTAAAATGTTTGCTCTAACATTAAAATCATGCTCAAGATCGAGCTGAGTAAGTGCATTTAACAATAAATTTAAAGATGTTTCGTGATTGCCAATTAGATAATAAATGTAGCCTGAGTTGCCAATTGCTTGTGCTTTGTGTTTCCCGAGTTTATTGGATAATTCCAAAGCCTGATTGCTGAATTCAAGTGATTTTACCGTATCTATCTCCACATATTCTAAAGAAAGTTCTATTAATAATTCGATTTTCTCAATACTTTCTGCTGTTTTCAATCTAAGGTTAAGGCTATCAATTTTTGTAGTGTTAGAAAAGAGAGAAGTGTTAATCAAAAATATTATTATAAATAAAAGTATTTTTCTCATTCTTATATCATTTTTTATCTATCAATTAATTTTCTTTTTTTTATTTTCCATTATATATTAAAAATAGTCAATTATTAATTTTCAATTCTCAGGAATGAGTTTTTTGAGCTTTTGCAATATCATAACCCATAATTTCCTTGATTTGGTGTAAGTTAGGTAAATCCTGTATATCATTTATACCAAAAAATTTTAAGAACTTATCTGTTGTTCCATATAATATTGGTCTTCCTAATCCTTTTAATCTACCTGAAATTTTAATTAATTTTACTTCCAATAAATTATGTAAATGATATTGAGAATTTACTCCTCGAATAGCATCAACTTTTGCACGAGTTACAGGTTGATTATATGCGACAATAGCTAAAACCTCCATTGCTGAATTTGATATATTGATTTTTTTCTGGTCTTTGTAAAGCTTTTCTATAATTGGATAGAATTCTTTATTGGTTGCAAATTGATAACCACCTGCAATTTTTCTAATACAGAATGAACGCCATGTTTGCTGATATGATTTATTCAATTCTGCTATAATTTTTTCAACTGCTTTAAGGTCATCAATATTTGCATAATTTGCAATTTCTTCCAGGGAAATTGGCTTATCTGAAGTGAATATCAGAACTTCTACTACTTTTTTTAAATCCATTTACAACATCACGAATATTGTTACCAACCCAACTATCCAGCAATAGATAGAAAAGTAGAACAATCTGGCTTTTTTAATTAGTTTTATTAAAATTGCAATGGAAAAATAACCTACTATTGCTGCAGTGATTCCTGCTATTAAATAAGAGAATCCTAAACCATCTGAGTGTGCAACTTGATTAAATTCTTTAAATTTCAAAAGCCCTGTTCCTAATATTGCAGGTATTGAAAGTAAGAAAGAAAATTTTGTTGCAAGTTCTCTTCTCAGACCTAAAAAAATACCTGTTGTAATTGTTGAACCCGAACGTGAAATGCCTGGAATGATTGCAATGCTTTGTGCGAAACCAATAAGGATTGATGCGGGTATATTCAATTTATCTCTTTTATCATTTTTTATCTTATCAGAAATAAATAATATCAATCCTGTGACAAGGAGCATTACGCCTACTAAAAATAGGTTATCAAAAAAGGATTCCAGAATGTCCTTGAAAGTGAACCCGATAACTGCTGTAACCAAAGAAGCTATTATCAAAAAGAGTAGGAGTTGTTGATAGAATTTGATTTCTTTGGACCTATTCTTTTTCCAATTAAAGAGAGCAATAATAAGTTTTACAATATCCTTCCTGAAGTAAATAATAACAGCCAGAAGTGTAGCAATATGAACTGTAATCTCAAAAACTATCCCAGGTTCATTAAAATTTAATAGTTTTTGAAATATGACTAGATGTCCTGAACTACTTACAGGAAGGAATTCTGTTAAGCCTTGAATTATTCCTAAAATAATGGAATTTAATAAGTTCACAATATATATTCCTTTGGCAAGACAATTTCAGAAATAGGCACAAGTTTAAAATTTTTGTCTTCAATGTTTTTGAGGATTTGTTTTAGTTCTTCCAGACTTTTTGTGTTGCAATGGCTTATAACAACGATTTCATTTTGTGATTTTGAAAGTTCTAACAATCTATTTGTCTTTGCTGATACCCTATCGGGAAAGGTTCCCGTATCCAAGAAGAAATCTATCATATAAGTATTAATATCCATTTCTCTGGCTAATTCATATCCAACTGTTTTAGGAGTAGTTCTACTGTCAACAAAAAATAATCCCTTTTCTTTTAGAATATCCATTATAGGAATCAGAACATTTTTATGTTGCATAGCAAGAGATCCCATATGATTATTAGCACCAATACATAGAGGTAAATTCTTGATATATTTTTTCACTCTCTTTTTGATTTCCTTTTCTGATAGATTTACCAAAATAGCATTTTTGCCAGGATCATTTTGAGGATAACTAATGGGTTCCATTGGCATATGAATCATTGTTTCTCGTCCCTGATTATAGGCTTTTTGCATAACTTCTTGACTATAAAAAAGTTCTGGCAATACTGAGAAATTTATATTCTTATCAAGTGCGAGAAATTCTTGTAATTTTTCACCAGAGAAGTTTCCGAAATCATCAATTATAATTGATAATTTTGTTATATTTTCATATAAATTATTTAAATCATTTTTTATTTTTAAAATAAAATATCTTTTTTCTTTTGGGTCATATAATTTCATTTCAATCGAGTTTCCATCATTACTTTCCTGAACAGTTATAACTTGAACTCCAGCTTCTTCGATTTTATCGGTTATGAATATATTTGCAATAGTTATGCTCAATTGATTAGAATCAATAATAATTTCTTTTGTAATAGTGTTTCCTTTTTTATGTGTTTTAATAAAATCATCAGGAATTTCTAACCTTTGAAGAGCATAGTTTATTGCAGATTCAACTGGAGATTTTATGATTTCTTCAACCTCTTTTTTCTTTTTGGATTGAGAGGTTGTGATTATTAGTTGCCATATAAAAAAAGCAATAATTACAATTGAAGCAGTTATTAGAAATATTTTAAATGAGGTTTTATTTTTTTTTCTTTTCTTTTTGGATTTTTTTTTATACTTTCTTCTTGTTCTATTTACCATAATTTCTCTTTTCAAATTTTATATTCGTAATAATCAAACATATAAAATATTTGTCAAAATTATTGACAAAGAATTTTTATTAAATAGATGAATGTTGCAACCTAAAATAGGGTAATTAAATAAATGAAAGTTCATTTAACACTTCCTAAAATTTTCAATTTCTTATTATTCTTGAATTTATTACATATATTTTTTCAAAAGAATTGTTTTTGGTATTATTTGACAACTTACAAATATCCAAAGAGGTTAACACTTTAGAAAAATTTAGGAGAAGATATGATAGAAATCCGTATGCATGGTCGTGGAGGTCAGGGAGCTGTAAAAGCTTCAATGGTCTTGGCTGAAGCGGCATTTCAGGGTGGCAAATATGTTCAAGCCTTTCCAAGATTTGGTGTTGAAAGAAGGGGAGCACCCGTAGAAGCATTCACAAGAATTGATGACAAACCAGTGCAGATTCGTTCTCAAATCTACTATCCAGATGGTGTAATTGTGTTAGACCCGACTTTAATTGAAGTTGTTGATGTCACCAAGGGACTGAAAAAAGGGGGTTGGATATTAATCAATTCTGATAAAAAACCAGAGGATTACGATTTCGGAGCAGATTATGAAATCCATACAATTGATGCTACCAAAATAGCAATTGAAAATAATCTTGGTTCACGAGCAGCTCCAATTGTAAATACTGCCATTGTAGGCGCTTTTGCAAAAATTACTGGTTTGGTTGAAATGGATGCTGTTGAAAAGGGAATTGATTCTGCTATCCCAAGAATGAAAGAAGAAAACAAAAAAGCTGCACGCCAAGCCTATAATTATATTCACAAATAGCTTATGGAAAAATAACCGCTAATAGACGCTAATATTCGCTAATAATTTAGATTTTTATCAATTATTCGCGTCCTTTTGCGTAAATTCGCGGTTAATAAATAAATTATAAGAAAGGAAGTCAAAATGGCAATAAAATTTAGAACTGATGGTAAAGAGGTTAAGATTACCGGGGAAAAGGATATGCCTCCTATGGCTGCTTCTCTTGGTCTTATGACCTGGAACAAAACAGGAAGTTGGCGTAATCTACGTCCTGTGATTGATTATGATAAATGTATTGATTGCTTTATATGTTGGAAATTCTGTCCTGAACCAGCCATCATTATTGTTGACGAAAGACCTGTTATCGATTATGATTATTGTAAGGGTTGTATGTTGTGTGCAGAAGAATGTCCAAAGGATGCTATCATTACAGAAGTGGAGGGAAAATGAAAATGACAATGATGGGAAACTATGCAGCTTCCTGGGGAGCACAACTTTCCAGAGTTCAGGTAATTGCTGCATATCCAATTACCCCTCAGACCTTAATTGTTGAAAAATTATCAGAGATTGTAGCAGATGGTGAACTGGATGCAGAGTTTATTAAAGTGGAATCAGAACATTCCGCAATGTCTGGATGTATTGGTGCTTCTGCTGCTGGAGCGAGAGCATATACTGCTACAAGTGCACAGGGATTGGCATTAATGCATGAGATGTTACACTGGGCAGCTCTGGCTCGTTTGCCAATTGTATTGACAAATGTTAATCGTGCAATGGCTCCCGGATGGTCCATTTGGGCTGACCAGAATGATAGTTTATCACAACGAGATACTGGTTTGATGCACATATTCGCTTCCAGTTCTCAAGATATTCTGGATTCAACGGTACTAGCTTATAAAATAGGAGAACAAGTACTTTTGCCAACATTAATTTCTTTCGATGCATTCTTCTTATCACATACAATGGAAGTGGTAGATATGCCACCAATTGAAGATGTTGATAAATTCCTACCACCATATAATCCAGAATATAAACTTGATGTGAATGATCCGCGCTCTTTTGGTGCACTTACAAGTGAAGAACATTACTACGAATTCCGATACAAAATGCAAGAGGCAATGGACCAAGCTATTAACATAATCAAAAAAGAGGGTAAAGAATTTGAGAAATTGACAGGTCGTTATTATGATTTGATTCATCCATACAGATGTGAAGATGCAGATTTAATCTTGGTTACATCAGGAACTATTGCAGAAACAACAAATGTTGCTGTTGATGAGCTAAGAGAGGAGGGGAAAAAAGTTGGTAATCTAAAAATAAGAATTATCCGTCCATATCCTAAACAAGATATTCTTAATGTGATAAAAAATTGCAAGAAAATTGCAGTGATTGACCGTAATATTTCTTGCGGTTATCATGGCATTTTCGCACAGGAATTAAAATCCGCTCTTTATAATGAAACGAATATTCCTGTCTGGGGTTATCTGGCAGGAATTGGTGGAAGAGATGTAAAAATCGAGAACATTAAAGAGATTGCAGATGATACACTCAAGAGTGATAAACCAGAAGATTTAATCTGGAAAGGAGTTAAATTATGAGATTAACAATTCCAGAACAAGAAATAATGAAGCCCGGTCATCTTGCCTGTCAGGGTTGTGGTGCAACTATGGCAATGAGGTACGGATTGAAGGTTTTTGGCAGAAATACAGTTTTGACAATTCCAGCATGCTGCTGGGCAGTTATTGACGGTCCTTTTCCTTATACCGCTGTGAATGTTCCACTTTTTCATACTGCTTTTGAAACCGCTGCTATAATGGCATCTGGTATAAAAGCAGGTTTTGATGCTCTGGGTAAAACTTCCACTAATGTTGTAGCATGGGCAGGTGATGGAGGTACTTTTGACATTGGAATGGCAGCAATTTCCGGTGCTGCAGAAAGAAATGATGATATCACCTATATTGTATATGATAATGAAGCCTATATGAATACTGGAATTCAACGAAGTTCAGCAACTCCTCACGGTGCATGGACAACAACTACACCAGTTAAGCACTATAAAAGAGGTCCAAAGAAAAATATGGTGGAAATAATAGCTGCTCACCGTGTGCCATATACTACTACTGCATCTATCGGATATCCTGAGGATTTTATAAAAAAACTAACAAAAGCTAAAGAAACCAGAGGATTTAAATTAATACATGTTTTAGCACCCTGTCCAACTGGATGGAAAGCAGAACCGAAGTATACTGTTAAACTTGCTAAATTAGCAGTACAAACAAATATATTTCCTATTTATGAAGTTGAAGATGGAATAAAATATACCCAAAATATAAAAGTAAAACAAAGAAAACCAATAACTGAATATTTCAAATATCAAGGTAGATTCAAACATCTTAAAGACGATGAAATAGCTTTTATTCAGAAAAAAATTGATGAGGATTATGAGATATTATTGAAGAAGCTTTCATAATTTCAATTTGGAAAAGCAGTTTATCCAGATGTAGATTAGGAAAGAGTTTAATTCCCCCCATATTAAATATATTAGAAAAGCCTGTCCGCTATCTTGCGAACAGGCTTAATATTTTTAGGGTTGATTTTGCTCATCTCATCAGCAACATCCTCTTGATGAATGTCTTATTTTTGGTCTCCAATTTGTAGAAGTAGATACCATTAGCCAGTTTCTTGTTACCGCTCTTTCCATCCCAGATAATCTTGTAATCTGGTACAGGATTCATCTCTTCATCAACCAATGTGGCAACTAACTGTCCTTTTATGTTATAAACAGAAAGATTAACAGGGGATTTCTCCTTCAAACTGAATGAAATTGTAGTTGAATGACTAAATGGGTTGGGGAAATTAGAATTCAGTTTGGTGGAGAGAACAGTAGGGATGTCACCAACACCTCCTGTAACTATATGCATAGTTACAGGAACATTCACCGGTGACTCTGCTGAATTATTGTGTATCAGAATACTTGTTGTATAGGTAGAATCAGGAGTTAGTCCGTGTGTATCAAAGTGCACAATGATGTCAAGTGATTGACCAGCAGGAACCGTACCAGACTCAGGTGTAACAGATAGCCATTGTTGAGCTACTATTGCACGAACATTCCAGTTATAATCAAAACCAATAAGATAAAGTTCGTTCCATATACCCATTGGACAATAAAGAAAGTCACCCTTACCCTGGACCTCTGGTCCTGCATCTGCACCCAGAGGATATTCACCTGCATCATGTGTCACCTCTACTGATGTCCACAGATCCTGTGTAGCATCTATTGTAACGGGTGTTGTGAGGTCTGTTCTTAACCAGGTCTGCCCGGTCACAGAGTAAGGCTCAGATGTAATCAATGCTCCGGGTTCAGATGAATTACCTGATCCATATATTTTTACCTGTCCGGAGTGTGTCCCACTCTCCGCATGATAAAACAGTGCCGATATGAGTTCCCACTCATCATAAGGACCGAGTTCATCCGGAGTTAGTCTTATTGCCCCCTCATAGGTACCACCTGCTGTAAGACCAATAGCAGTATAAGGCTCGCCATCGTAGTGAATGATCTCTTCATCAAATCTTGATGAAAAAGGTGTGAATCCTTTTTCTTGGTTAGGTGCCAGTTGCAGTGTACCAAACAAGACATCTGTCTGAATACCT
>DAOVPZ010000047.1 GCA_030628975.1 Candidatus Cloacimonadota bacterium | reverse complement strand
ATATAATCTACTTATAACCGGCGGTTCAGATTTTCATGGTAATAACAAAAAAAATAATGAATTAGGAAGAGTAACACTGAAAGAGGAATATTTGGAAAGACTTCGATTTAAATAGCAAGAAATGAGTAAAGGTACAAATTAGAAAATTGAATTTATCCATAAGAAAAGATTAGAGGCTATCTTGGCAAAGAAATTACCAGAGTTTTTACGGAAATATTTCTGGGATGTAGATTTTGATAAGTTGGATATGAATGTCTATCCAAAGTTTGTTCTTAGTAGAATACTTGAATATGGTAATGAAAAGGCAGTTAGATGGATGAAGAAAAATTATACCAAAGATGATGTTGCCGATGTTTTATTTAGGCTTCGTATTGTTTCACCAAAGAGTGCAAACTTCTGGGCAATTATTTTTGGTATTGATAAAAAGAAGGTTTTATGTTTACAGAAACATTATTTGGAAATACGAAAAATGCATTGGCAATATTAGGTAAGTCCCATTTATTAGATAATGCGTATTTAGCTGGTGGAACTGCTTGTGCTTTGCAATTGGGACATAGAATTTCTGTTGATTTAGATTTTTTTACTCAGAAGGAATTTGATTCTAAAGAATTAATCAATTCTCTTAAAAAGATAGGTAATTTTACACTAGAACAGCAAAGCTGGGGAACTGTTCTGGGTACTTTTGAGGATATAAGATTTAGCATCTTTGTTTATGATTATCCAATTTTATTTCCTTATAAGGTAATTTTTAATATCAACATCCTTGATTTAATGGATATATCCGCAATGAAAATAGATGCTATCTCTACAAGAGGAATAAAAAGGGATTTTATAGACCTCTATTTTATGTGCAAAGAAGGAATTTTATTAAAAGATGCATTATCTTTTTATGATCAAAAGTATGGAGAATTATCCTCTAATATTGTGCATATATTAAAAAGTTTGGTCTATTTTATTGATGCAGAGGTCTCAGAGATGCCCAAGATGTTAAAAGAATTACAATGGCAAAAAGTGAAAAGGTTTTTTGAAACAGAAGTTCGAAAATTAGAAAAATCTTTCTTTGGTATAATCTAAAGAATAATGCAAATAAAAAAGCTTATCTTACTTGAAACTTTTGAAACAAATACCTATCTCATCTGGGATAAAATCGAAAAAGTAGGTGCTGTTATTGACCCTGCAAACAAAGCTGAAGAAATCCTTCAAGAATCACAGCGACTTGAATTTAAAATTAAATACATAATTAATACGCATGGTCATGGAGATCATATTGGAGCTAATGGGAGATTGAAAAATCTTACTGGTGCTGAGCTTTGCATTCATAAATCTGATAATGACAAATTGATAAATCCAGAATTGAATTTTAGTATCTTTTTTGATTTTAATGTGATATCTCCTAAAGCTGATAAATTTTTAGAAGATAATGAAATTATTTCCATTGGTTCAGAACAACTAAAAGTTTTACATACTCCTGGGCATTCCCCGGGCAGTATATGCTTATTGGGTAACGGTTTTTTAATAAGTGGAGACACACTTTTCTTTGAAGGAGTTGGAAGAACTGATTTGCCTGGAAGTGATGAGAGTAAACTCAGAAAGAGTATAAAAGAAAAATTATTTGTGCTTCCTGACATAACAAAAGTGTTCCCGGGTCATGGAGGAGTAACAACAATTGGTTATGAAAAATCTCACAATCCCTTTATAATATATTGATATGAAAAATTTAATATTGATTCTTGATTTTGGTTCACAATTTACCCATCTAATAACAAAGTCTATTCATTTTTTGAAGATTAAATGTGATGTAGTTCCTTACAATATTTCTCTTCAAGAAATTAAGAAGAAGTCACCTGCATGTATTATTTTTTCAGGTAGTCCAAAAAGTGTATTAGATAAGAAGGCTCCAATATGTGATAAGAAAGTGCTTGATTTGGGAATTCCGATACTTGGCATTTGTTATGGAATGCAGTTAATAACATATTTATTAGGTGGGAAAGTTATTCATGGGTCAAAAAAAGAGTATGGGTATGTAGAAACTGAAATTATAAAAGATACAGAATTATTATCAGGGTTAAATAGCAAAGATGTAATATGGATGAGTCACTCAGATATAGTTGAACAAATACCTAAAAGTTTTGAATCTTTTGCTCATACTTCGAGTACTCCATTTATTGCAATGCAAAATGTTGATGCCAAAATCTATGCAGTCCAATTTCATCCTGAAGTAACACATACAGAAAAGGGTTTGAAAGTTTTTGAAAACTTTCTTTTCAAAATTTGTAAAATTAAACCTAAGTGGATTCCTGAATCCTTCATAGAAAAAAGTATAAAATCCATTAAAGATAGGGTTGGTAATAAAAAGGTCCTTTTAGGTTTAAGTGGTGGAGTAGATTCTTCTGTGACTGCAGTTTTGCTTCATAAAGCAATTGGAGCTCAATTAATACCAATCTTTGTTGATACTGGATTAATGAGAAAAAATGAAGTAACAGAAATAATTGAAGCTTTTGAGGATTATCTGAAAATAAAATTATATGTAATATATGCAGCTGAAGGATTCTTTCAGAAACTTAAAGGAGCTATTGATCCAGAAAAAAAACGAAAAATTATTGGAAACTTATTTATTGAAATTTTTGAACGAGAAGCAAGGAAATTTGATGATGTAGAATTTCTTGCTCAAGGCACCCTATATCCTGATGTAATAGAAAGTAGTGTGAATGCACACTCTTCCGTCACTATCAAATCTCATCATAATGTTGGTGGATTGCCTGAAAAGATGAATCTTACAATAATTGAACCTCTTCATGAATTATTAAAATATGAGGTAAGAAAAATTGGGAAAGAGCTAAGAATTCCAAGCAAAATATTAAATAGACATCCATTCCCAGGTCCGGGATTAGCAGTTCGTATTATCGGTGAGGTTACTCCTGAAAAAGTTAAATTACTGCAGGAAATCGATACGATATTTATTGATGAACTTATAAAAAATAATTATTATAACAAAATTTGGCAAGCTTTTGCTGTACTTTTACCAATACAATCTGTGGGTGTTATGGGCGATAACCGCACTTATGAAAATGTCTGTGCTTTGCGTGCTGTTAATAGTCTTGATGGAATGACTGCTGACTGGTCAAGGATACCTTTTAAAATTTTACGAAAAGTATCGAATAGGATTATTAATGAAGTTTCTGGTATTAATCGTGTAGTTTATGATATAAGTTCAAAACCACCAAGCACAATTGAGTGGGAGTAAAATGTAAGGCTCCGATATATCGGAGTCCCAATTGCCTACACAACCCCCCGATTGCTCGGGGGATCCAGATATATCGGGATGTTAAAATCATAAAATATGAAAAATTTGAGAATATGTTTTGTTCTTTTCTGCATCTTTCAAATTATATCACTTAGACTTTCTCATGCTGATAACATAGTTGCAGAAGTTGGTGGAGAGCCTATAAAATGGCTTGAGATGCAGAATCGTTATGAACTTTTATGGAAAGATTATTTAAAAGATAAAACAAAATATCCATCTGTCTTTGAAGAGACATTTCATAAAGATTTGAAAAGAATTGCTTTAAATCAATTGATAAACGAAAGGTTGTATCTAATCTATGCTGAGGAAAATAATATAATTGTAAGTGACCAAGAATTGGAAACAATTTTTAAAGAAATTTATTATGTTAATGAGCTCTTTTTAACTAATGGTGAATTTGATGACCAAAAGTTTCAAAGTTTTAAAGACCAACACACAAAAACCTATCAACAAATTATCGATAAAATCAGAGATGATATTTTAGATGAGAAAATAAGACAGATCATAAAAGAACAATTTCAATTGAATGACAACCAACTTTTTGATCTCTATTTTAGGGAAAACTCCAGAATAAAACTAAAATACATAATTATCCCGGATTCACTTATGCCAGAAGTATTTCCAGCCACACCAGCCTATTTTCAGGAGTTTTACAGTAAGAATAGAAAGCATTATATCTCTCCTAAAAAGGTTAAAATAAAATTTTTTATTGTTGAGGATAAAGATTTCTACTCTGAAATTTTAAATAATATAAGCAAAATAATAAAGTTAGATACTTCAAAAAATTATATTGAATATATTAAAGACATTTCACATAAAAGGGCTAAAGAGAAAGCAGAAAAACTTATCTCAAGATTGAAATGGGGATTGGAAAACGAAAAAACTCTGGGGGAAAAATACCACATTTTTGAAACTGACTATCTTCAAGATGGTGATAAAATAGGTCTGTTAAAGAACAGTAAGAACATTGTGAAGTTTGCACTTAGGCAGAAAAAGGGTAAGTTCTTTTCGTTACCTATTGAGCAAGCAGATGGTTGGCTCATTTTCCAGACAGCAGATATACAAAAATCCCATTTTGCAGATTTTTCTGAAGCTGCATCTCAAGCCTGGCAAGATTATATCAGACATGGAAGAACAATCTATTTTAAAAATGAAGTGGAAAATTATTATTATAACAATATTGAAAATCAGGATATTTATAAAGTAAATATAAATTATATTCTTTTTAATAAGAATAATGTAGTTTTCGATATTGAGATTTCACCTGATTCTGTGCAAAGTTATTATGAAAAAAATATTGAAGAGTTTGTTACAGTGAGAGATACTTTGCCTTTAGAAAAAGTTCAGGAAGACATTTTAGAAATTCTGATTGAGGAAAAAGAGAAAATATTGTTTGATTCATTAATTATTTCAATTTGCCAAAATGTAAAAGTTAATAATTTAGATTTTTTAATACATAATTCTCAAATTAAAAGGAATGTTGAATTTATAAAGAATATTCCTTATTATGAGTCTCCGTTTTCTTTATTAGCTGACACAATCTTTACTACACAAGTTGATTCAATTTTTATGATTCAAAAGTATGAAAATATCCTAATTGGACGAGTTAACAAACGAAAGGATATTAAAAAATCAAAACTGAACCAATTGAAACAGGTTATAGAAAAACTTATGACAAAAAAATGGGATAATTCCTGGGATGCTCGTTTTCAGAAATTTTACCATGCTAATAAAGATAAATATTTTTTAGATGATAAATTCAGTTTATCATATATTTATTTTCCCAATAACACATCTAATATTGAAGTAACAGAAGAAGAAGCTATTCAGTATTTTGAAAATAATTTAGAAAAAATTACTACACCCCCAAAAGTAAAGTTAGAAACCATATTTTTACCATATTCCCAGAATATTCAACAAACCATTAATAATATACAATCAGCAATATTAGATTTAGTAAGTTTTTCAATATTATCGGAGATTTATTATAATAATCACAAAATGACCCGCCAGAAAGATAATTTTCTGAATTATAATCAATTGGATGAAGAAATTCGCAAAGTAATTGATACATTAAAAATGGGAGAAATAAGTGAACCGATTTTTACTAATGAAGGTTGGTTTATAATTAAACTTATAGAAAAATATGAATCAAGAGTGCCAGATTTTTACGAGGTGTCTCCCTTTGACGGACAAGAATTGCGAAAAGATATTATTTCAGACATAAAAATGCAAAGAGCTGATAGTATAAACCTTAATTTTATTACAACTATCTTTGATTCAATAAATTCTCTGAACGACTCATTACTAAAACAGTATGAAATGTCTTTACATCAAACGGATTATTTTGTTCTTAAAGGAGATTCAGTTTTTGTTGATAGCATTCTTAAGATAGACAAAATTGATTTTGATTTAATTAGAGAAATCAGGATAGGCAGAAAAATCCCCAAAATTTTCAAAGTAGAAAATGGTTATGGAATTCTGTTTTTGGAGGATAAAATTATCGGAAAGAAAATATCTGGCTACGATTCCTATGCTCTTGCAAGAGAAGAATTTTCTCAAATTGTAAAATATGAGGAATGTAAAATTTTTACAGATTATTTAACTCAACTTGTGAAAAATCATGCCAAAGGCAGATCCATGGATAATAAAGAACCAATTTTGTTATCTGTATTTGCTGGTATGAAGGAGACAGATTGGCTCACATATTTTGATAATATTGATAATCTAAAAAACAGCTCAATTATTTTGCGAGATGCATTTTCTCATGATATTGGAACATATAGTCATCCTATTAGATTTAGTGATTATGGATTTGGCTTTTACTATATTGTGGATAAAGAAATTGTAACTCGCAAGGACTTTATTCCGATAAAGGAACAATATCGTGAAGAATATGTAAATAATAAATTTGATGAGTGGTTTGAAAATTATAAGATTGAAAAGCAGGTAAAAATATTTTGAAAATAAATAGAAAATCATTTGAAATTGCAAAACTTGACAGTGATAATAAGAGTCAAACAAAAAAGCATTAGATAAGTTTTACTTTTTCATAATGCCGGGATAGCTCAGCAGGTAGAGCAGGGGCCCGAAAAGCCTTGTGTCCGTGGTTCAATTCCGCGTCCCGGCACCATTTTTTGATTTTCACCGCAGACCTGCCCGCCACACAAGGCTTTGGCAGGCGGGGACACAGAGGACGCAAAGATTTTTTTATATTTTTTTTGCGTATTCGTGTCCATTCTCCGTAGTCCCGATTTAATCGGGACGAAGGATGAACCTTTGTGGTGAAAGGTTTTTTTATATGAAACCTACATGTCCCGAAAACAATTCGGGTCCCAAAGGAGTATGAATCACCCAGCTTGCGGATGAATTAGAAGTTATCATATTTTGTTTCTTTTTCTCTGTGTTCTCTGTGTCTCTGTGGCGAGGAATTTACATATGAAAAAAATCGGTATAACAATCGGAGACCCAACCGGGATAGGACCTGAGATTACATTAAAAGTAATCAATTCTTACACAGTTAGGAATACAATTATAGTTTATGGTAGTTTTCCAATTGGTTCTAAAATTGATAATTTGATTAAAATTTCTGATATTAGGGAAATTAAAAAATTTCCTGAGAGTAATTTATTCTGGATTCCAACATTTCAAGATTATGGGTTTAAACCGGGAAAGCCATCAAAACAAAGTGGATTGTCTGCTTACAATGCCATAATAAGAGCAGGTGACGATGCTTTAAAAAAGAATATAGATGCAATCGTAACTGGTCCATTAAGTAAGCATTTTGTTCAATTAACTTATCCTGAATTTATTGGTCATACTGAATTCTTTGCAAAGCAATCCTTAACAAAAAATTTTGTAATGTCATTTTTCAGTGAAAAGATAAATGTTGCTCTTCTTACAACCCATCTAGCTTTAAAGGATGTTTCTAAAAATTTAGAAAAGAACAAAATTATAAATCAGATAAGATTAATAAACAACTCATTAAAAAAGTTTTTTCATATTAGGAAACCAAAATTGGCTTTACTTGGACTCAACCCACATAGCGGTGAAGAAGGTAGTTTTGGTGATGAAGAGCAGAAAATTTTTATTCCTGTTATTAAACAGTTAAATGAAGAAGGTGTTTT
>DAOVPZ010000153.1 GCA_030628975.1 Candidatus Cloacimonadota bacterium | reverse complement strand
TATTCCAAAAACTTGTAAGGAGCTGTCAGGGACTATTCCCTGACAGTAGCAGAACAAGACCTTCTCCCGATTGCATTGGGATGAAATTTTTTGCCCGTTCTCCCCGCCTTCCATAGTTCATCCTTCGTAGTACTACGGAGAATGGATATTACGGCGGACAGGCGTAGTCCCGATGAAATCGGGACGAAGGGTGAACCAAAAATTACACGAATTTAAATTGTAAAACACTATTATATTGCAAAAACTTGACACACAAAGTATTAGTAAAGTTTTTAAATTAATATGAAAATTAAATTCAGAATTCTCTTTATTGTATGGATTGTTATTATTCTGACAGTATCTTCTATTCCAGATTTGAGAATAATTCCACAATGGCATCTTACTTGGAAAGATAAAATTTCTCATTTTGTTGAGTATGCGGTTTTTGCTTTGTTATTCTTACTTATGCTTAAACAGGAAAATAGAATTACCAATAGCAAAAAGGCTTTTTTTACTGTTTCATTTTTTGGCTTATTGTTGGCAATTATAGATGAATTGCATCAGCTTTTCATACCTGGAAGATCAACTGATTTTCTTGATATTGTAGCAGATTTTTTAGGGATAGTTATAATGATAATTGTTTTTAATTTGATACGAAATCATAGATTAAGATTAGCCTTGGTGAGGAAAAAATGAATTATCAAGCCCCAAGAGGTACTTATGATATATTACCAGATGAGATTTCTAAATGGCATTATTTAGAAAATATTATTCGTAGGAATGCAAAGCTTTTTAATTATAAGGAGATAAGATTCCCTATTTTTGAGAAATTAGAACTTTTTAAAAGAGGGGTTGGTGAGACCACAGATATAGTTGAAAAAGAGATGTATGTTTTCAAAGATAAAAAGGGACGTATTTTTGCTCTTCGTCCTGAAGGAACTGCTTCTATTGCAAGAGCATATATTGAACACTATATGACCTCCTCTCAAAAAAATCCTTTACGACTGTATTATTTCGGTCCTATGTTTCGATATTCAAGACCACAAAAAGGTCGTTATAGACAATTTTATCAGTTTGGTTTGGAATATATTGGAAGCCCACAACCAATAGCAGATGCAGAGATTATTGCTCTTGGAATGAAAATATATCAAGATGCAAAAGTTCCGGATATTAAATTAGAAATTAATAGTGTTGGATGTCCAATTTGCAGGAAAGAATATAATACAACTCTTAAAAATTTCTTATTTAAGGATAAAGAGAAATATTGCTCTGATTGTCAACGAAGAATGGATATTAACCCTTTGCGTGTTTTTGATTGTAAAAATGACTCTTGCCAAAATTTATTAAAGAATGCTCCAAGAATGATTGATAATCTTTGTACTGATTGTGATAATCATTTTAAAGAAGTTCTTGGTTTACTAAAAAAAATGAGTGTAGAATATAATGTGAATCCATATATAGTAAGAGGACTTGATTATTATACTCGCACTGCTTTTGAATATAAGATTGACTATCTTGGAGCTCAAAATGAAATAGGTGGTGGAGGAAGATATGATGACTTAATAGAATATCTTGGTGGTAAGCCAACACCAGCAGTTGGACTTTCTGGAGGGTTGGAGAGAGTTATTCTTTCACTGGATAAATCTAAAGTTTATATTCCTGATGAAGATAGTTTAGATGTTTTAATTATTCCAATGAAATATGAATTTATTTGTCAATCTATTGAAATATTGCAATCTCTACATAAGAATGACATTTCATCCATTATTGCTGATTCACAAACTTCTTTAAAAAATAATCTTAAATATTGTGATACAAATAAGGTTAAATTTGCCATAATTATTGGTGAAGATGAAGTTATATCAGGGAAGTTTGTTGTTAAGAATATAAGAGAAAGATCACAGAAAAAAATCATTATAAGTGAAATTTGTGATTATATTTTTTCTAATTTGAAATTAGTGTAAATTATTGATTCTACATTTATGAGTCCACTATAAAAAGTCAAATTTGTGAAATAAGAAACCGTTGAAACGGTTATTATTAAAGTGCGGTTTTAGTAACCCACAACTTAAGTTGTTTGTTACTCGTTTAATACCTTTTTATAGTAAACTCATTTATAATTTAAATTAATAAAATCGTTATAGAAAGAAGGTAAAATGTTTGATTTGTTAGGAAATATGAAAAGAACAGATTATGCTGAAGAATTAAATATAAACAATGTAGGTAAACAGGTTATTGTAATGGGTTGGGTTCATCGCAGGCGTGATATGGGCAATCTGATTTTTATTGATTTGCGTGATGTCTCTGGAATCATACAGGTTGTATTTAATCCAGAAAATAGCACACAATTACATGCAAAAGCACATAATTTGCGTAATGAATTTGTTATTGCAGTAAAAGGAAAAGTTTCAGCAAGACCCAAGGATATGATTAATCCTGATTTAAAAACAGGAGAAATTGAGATTACTGCATTTGAATTAAACATTTTGAATGATTCACAACCATTGCCAGTCCAGATAAATGAAAACATACTTGCTGAGGAAGATATAAGGCTGAAATATCGCTATCTTGACCTGAGAAGACCACAGTTAAAAGAAAAGATTATTCTAAGACATAAAATTATTCTTGCAATAAGAAATTTTTTGGCAAAGCATAATTTCTATGAAATTGAAACACCTCTTTTAATGCGAAGTACTCCTGAAGGTGCTCGTGATTATCTCGTTCCGAGTAGAATTTATCCAGGGAAATTTTTTGCACTTCCGCAAT
>DAOVPZ010000084.1 GCA_030628975.1 Candidatus Cloacimonadota bacterium | reverse complement strand
TTCCATCCCTTAATTTTCATTCTCCTTTGCCTGCCCCGTTAAATCTCTTTTCCTATTTAATGGGGTGCCCCGATTTGTTTTCGGGACATGTATGTTTCATCTCAAATTTCCATTTTTTGCTTTAATTTTAATTTTTTAGTTTTATATTTTATATTTCTATAACCCTTCCAGCTCCACCTTCAATCCATTTTTGTGGATAAAGTGATTTTATTTCCTGTTGATATATGGTACAATGGCAAGCACAAATCAAGTCTAAGTCTTCCAGTAAATCAAATTCGTTAAATCCATGCAACCCGCCAATAAGTGCATAAGGTTTGCCAAACTGCGATGCAGCTTTAAGAATATTCCCAACTCCTGGGTGAGAACAGCCTACAATAACAACCAATCCCTTTTCTGTTTTAACCACGTTAGAGATATATTCTTGTTGTTTTTTTCTCCCACTTTCAGAATCTCTAACGGGGTGAATTGCTAAAGATTGCTCTATATTTTTGAGAGTACCTGTAGAGAAGATATTTTCGTGAATCTGCAGAGGTTCTTTTATCTTAATCACATCTCTATTTTTCGCTCTAAAATGAGATGAACTCGGGATGAAAATTTTAGCGGTTTTATTCATCTTTAAAAATTTGGAAAGTCCACCTGTATGGTCCCAATGTGAATGTGAGATAAATACATCATCAATAGATTCTGGTTTAATATTAAGTTTTTCCATATTACTAAGAAGTATTGCTCCTTTGCCACCTGTATCAAAAAAGGATTTTCCTATCTTCAATTTCTATAAGTGCAGAAAATCCCCAGTCATTTTGCAAACCTGATTTGAATACTTCATTATCATATATTAAAGTGATTTTCATTTTGATATTCATTAATTTCTTATTTTACACATTTTAATCCACTTTCCCTGATCAATACCAATTACATTTCCACATTGGCATTTGACTTTCTCTCCATCACGGACACTATAATCTTTCAGAATTCGTTTTTTCCAGCAGTGCAACAACCGACCTTTTCCAATTTTTAGATATTTGAAAATTTTTCTGTTACATTTATCGCATTTTATTGTTATTACTTTTCCCATAGGTCTACCTTTGGCATGAGATGTATCTGCCAAAGTTCTATCCTTTTGATAATAAGCTTTATATGAGATCTGTAAAATAGAGTTTTTTTTACCTCACCTCAATCCTCTCCTAAAAGGAGAGGAAGACAGAATTCTCCTTCTCCTTGCCCGTTCTCCGTAGTACTACGAAGGATGAATAGGAGAAGGAGTTAGAGGATGAGGTAAATTAAAATTTATTTTATAATATCTCATAAAAAAATTGAAAATTATCTATTTTGTAGAACCCATTAATAAGCTTTTCAAAATGCTGGTTTATTACTAAAAAGTTGAATTGGCTGTATACATTCTTTGGAGTTGTTCTTTGGAGAATTAACAAATCGAGATACTTCATACATTTCCATCAAGTTTGAATCATAAGGTTTGAGGATTGGAAGTAAAATATCTATATCATGGATATTACTATCTATCCAGATTGATTCCTTTTCTTTTGGTAAAATTACAGGCATTCTATAATGAATTTGTTTCATTAATTCATTTGCATCAGTTGTAATAATGGTACAAGTGCTTATTTTTTCACCATCTATTGAGGTCCAATTATCATAAAGACCTGCAAATCCAAAAGGTTTATGAGACTTAAGGTGGAAAAACATTGGTATTTTATTACCTTGTTCTTTTCTCCATTCATAAAAACCATCTGCAATAATCAAGCATCTTTTACTTTTAAGAGGTAACTTAAAACTTGGTTTTTCACTTATGGATTCTGCACGAGCGTTTATCATTTTGTAACCAACTGAAGGGTCTTTAGACCAATAAGGTATTAACCCCCACTTAAAAGTAACAAGTTTTTTATCTTCACCATTTATTATTGCAACAACATCTTGTGAAGGTGCGACATTATAACTTGGCTCAAGGTCACATAAAATCTGTCCTGCTTCAAAAGATTCAGCAATTTCTTCAGTTGTCATTCTTCTTGAAAATCGTCCACACATATTAGTTATTTCTCCTTATTTTTCTGGATACTTGCTTTTTATAATGGGTATTTCATCCCATTGAGTAGTATAATTTTGTGACTTTTTCATACGACGCATTTGCCAGGATTGTTCTATTCCTGTACCTGCATAATGGATTATATTACGACCCCATTTTGTATTAATTGTGTCTATTGCTTGTGTCAATTTGTTTTTTTTATTACTTCTTGTTCTATTTGTAAAAAGATTAAGCTGTTTCTGATTCTTAGGAACTATACCACTTAGTAAAACACCCGCTTTTTTGTATTTATAACCTGTTTTGTAAATTTTTTCAAGATTTTTATTGGCATAATTAATTAGTTCTGAAGTATCATTAGTTGGTTCTGGGATTTCATATGAAATACAATTTGAATATTGGGGTTCGTCCTTTTTAAATCTATTTGTAGCTAAGAATACATTTATAATAGAAGCAAGAGAGTTTTGTGCTCTTAATCTCTCTGAAGAAAGCGTGGCATAAGTTGCAACTGCTTCTTTTAGTTCTTCTAATGTTTCAACTGGTCTTCCAAAAGAGCGCGAACTCATAATCTCTTCATTAGGTGGAGTGGTATCTTCCAGAGATATGCATGATATTCCTCGCAATTCAAATACTGTACGAAGTCCCATTACTGTCATGTGTTTTTTTATCCATTTATCCGAAGCATTTTTGAGTTTTAAAGCTGTGGTAATTCCATTTCTTTTTAAAAGTTTCTCATACTCCCAGCCAACACCCCATACATCACCTATTTCTGTTTCATTTAATATTTTATCAATTTCTACCTCTGAATAATAGGAAATATCTAAGACACCATCTAACTTATGATTCTTTTTTGCAATTCTATTTGCTACTTTGGTAAGGGTTTTAGTCGTAGCAATTCCTATTGATACAGGTATGCCGATCCATTTATTTACTGTTGAGCGAATTTTTTGCCCATATTTTGTAAGATTTCTTTTGTAAAATCCCTTTAGAGATAAAAATGCTTCATCAATAGAATAGATTTCCATATCTGGAGTAAATTGTGCTAAAGTATCCATTACACGATGGGACATATCTCCGTATAATGCATAATTGGAAGAAAAAACATAGATATGGTGATTTTTAATAAGTTCTTTACATTCAAATACTGGTTTTCCAAATGGTATGCCCAATGCTTTTGCTTCATTTGAACGAGCAACCACACATCCATCATTGTTGGATAGGACAATAATGGGTTTACCTTCTAAATCAGGATTAAATACCCTTTCGCATGAAGCATAGAAATTATTACAATCTACTAACGCAATTATATTGTTCATTTATGTCTTATGGATTACATAGGTAACTACACCCCATATACGAAAATCCATTTCTGGAGTAACTTCAATCAAGTTAAAGTCTGGATTGTCTGGTTCAAGGTATATCTTCTTTTTTATTATTTTGATTCGTTTAATAGTGAGTTCTTCATTGATAACAGCGATTACAATTTTGTGTTCTTCTGGCTGGATAGCTCTATCAACAATAAGAATATCTCCAGAACGAATTCCAGCATTTATCATAGAATCACCCTCCACACGCACAAAGAAAGTTGCAGAAGGATGTTGTATCAAGAATTTGTTTAAATCAAGGGTATTTTCAATATAGTCTGTTGCTGGAGAAGGAAAGCCAGCACTGAATGCTTCTTTGTAAATCGGACATTCAAGTTCTGTGCTATCATCTGCTTGCCATATCTGGCTTATTGTTTTACCTTTTTTGTACTTCTTAGTATCAGAAAATTTATTATTCATATAAATCACCTTTTTCTATAAATGTGTTTATAGACAAAGTTCCAAAGCTGTCAAAGGATAAAGGTAATATTTTCATTTGGTTTACTTCCATTTATAATTTACCACATTGAACACAGACCTGCCCGCCGCATAAGGCTTTGGCAGGCGGGGAGAATTTCCGATTTCCTCTGATTTGTCGGGCTTCCAACAGTAAGAGGCTTTCAAATGTCCTTTATTTGTCCTGTGGTTTTCCAATCTCATTAATTTTAGTCTTTAATCTTTGATCTTTAGTCTTTATTCTTTTAACACATCCCACTTTTCTAAATATTCATCCAGTAAGTCTGAATTTCTTATTATAAATGCTGGGTGCGACATTGGGTAAATTTTATAATCATCTCGCATAATCATTTTATTCCAATCAATACACTCAAACCAGTTGAAAGCTTTCTTGCCAAGAGGAACAACAATTTCAGGTTTTATGGTTTCAATCTCTTTTTCAAGAAATGGTTTACAATTGTCAATCTCTAATTTTCTAATTTTTCTATTATTTGGTGTATGACATTTACAAATATTTGTGATGTACACTGTTGATCTATTTTCGTTTATTCTACATAAACCTTTGTCCAGAATTTCACCAGATCCTTTATAGAATATTTTTCTTTCTATCGTACACAACTCACAGGGATTTTGTGCTACAAACATTAATCTTGCTTCGGGATCTCCCTGACCCATTAATGATGTGTTAGGTAGTTCAATATTTAGTTCAGAACATTTTCTACAATTATATACAAGTTTTTCAATTTCAGCAAGTTCAAATTGCTTTTTTATCTTTTCGAATTTGAAGCAAATATAAATATTTTTATCTTCAATTTTGAATGTTTTATACTTGTATAAAAGATTTAATTCATTTTCTAAGACATTGAAATCAACTCTTTTATAATCATCATTTGAATGTATTTGATTAAATCCATTTTCATTTAAATCAACTATAACAATTTTTTCTTTGGTTACTCTAAATAATTCTCGTATAAATTTACTTCTTTTATTAATAGGAATATGATGTAAAGCACAATAGCTTATTACAGAATCAAATGTTTCATTTTTATATGACAAATTTGTAGCATCTTCTAAATCAAAATTTATATTATCAATGCCTTCTTTTTGAGCATCTTCTTTGGCAATATCCAATTCCTTTTTTGATATATCAATTGATGTAACTTTGCAGTTGAAATCTCTTGCAGCTATTATGGCAAGTGGGCCTGCACCTATATCCAGCAAGGTTTGATTATTAACTTGTGATATTTCAAGAACTTTTTTTCTTAAAATATGTCTATTTATATTATTATTACTTACATTCATATTAATTGTTTATTTTATTCTTGATTGATAGTTATTGAAACTTTCAAATTAATAATAAACAATGATGTATAAATTTTTGAATCGAATTGATACTTATTAATCAAATAATCCTTTTTCCAGTTTCCATAATTTCTTTAGCAAAAGGATTATCTGGAGTAAAATCATCAAGAGCAAAAGGATGCGCTTCAATATGATTGTCAATTTTTAAAAACACATCAATAATTTTTTCAATATCATAAAATCTAATACCTTGAAAATCTTTTGATACAATTGCTACATCTATGTCACTATAGTCTTCTTCTGTATTATTTGCATAAGAACCGAAAAGATACATTTGGTTTATTGTAATTTTTATTTCTTGTAATGCTAAAATAAAATTTGATAATATTTTATCTAAATTTGTTTTATTAACCATTTATAAAAATCCTTTATTTCATTTATATATTTATTTGTAAATTCTTTATTACAGATT
>DAOVPZ010000098.1 GCA_030628975.1 Candidatus Cloacimonadota bacterium | reverse complement strand
TTAAAGAAGTATTTCCCTTACAAATAAAGAAAAGATCTATAAAATCTCTTTTTGTTCCTCTTGATGAAATTGCAGCAATTTTCATTGCAGTAATATCAGGAATATCCAAAATATTAATTTTTCCTAACTTTTTAGGTTGGTATAGAATAGGATATTCATAATAAAATATACTAAATCGTACATCATCAAATTTTCCCAAGATTGTTCTCCACGCAATCTGCTCTAATTCAAATTTCGATATTTTTTCAATATGAGGAAGGAGTAATTGTTCATCAAATCCCTCTTTAGTAAAAAAATCCAAGTCATATGATATGCGGTGTCCAAGTTGAAGTGCAAGAGCAGTCCAACCTGCAAGGTAAGCCTTTTTTATAATCTCACTTTTTTCTAATAAGGCCAGAACTGCTTTCGTGTTTCCTGGAAGGACTTGCTCAAACATTTTATCTTCTCCTTTTTAACTTTTAGCATAAATGCCCAGAAATTGGCACTTTTAGCGCTTAATTCTCTACTCATTTTTAGAGTATTAACAATTAGGGTATTTGAAAAATTTTTCATCAGCCAATTAATGGCAGTTTTATCACCATATTCAAGAATACGAGCAATAATATACTTTTGATAGACATTCATATCCAGTTTATCGAAATCTACATCCCAAAAATATTTTCTTAAAAACTCTGGTAATTTCTTTGCCAAGGTTTCCTCAAATTATTCATTTGAGCCTAAGGCTCATCAGCCTTTGGCTGAAAGTAAGAATACAATATCTTTACTTTCATATAATTATTCAGTCATTTTTCTCAATTTTGACTTGAGTTTATCCAAATATTCTTCTTTAAGGGTGACTCTTCCTAATTCATTGTTTTTTTTATTATTTCCATGAAAGTCTGAACCGCCAGTTATAAGTAGATTATAACGATGAGCCAATTCTATATAAATATTTTTCTGATAAATAGTATGTAGGGGATAGAACACTTCAAGACCATTCAATCCTAATTCAACTAAGTCGGGGATGATAAAATCATTTTTAATAACACCTGGATGAGCCAGAACTGATAGTCCTCCAGCGTCATTAATAATTTGAAAAATCTCTGCTGGTGTATAAGCTGGTTTGCGTACATACGCAGGACAATCATTTCCAATATATTTATAATAAGCTTCTTCATAGTTTTCAATAAAACCATTCTTAAGCATCGCATTAGCAATATGAGGACGACCGATAACTTTCTTATTTCCGACAAATTCATATACTTGTTTCATTGTTAAATATATATCAAAGTTTTCTAATTTTTCTAACATCTGTTTAGCTCGTTTGGCTCTTGCTTTTTGCATAAAATTTAGCAAAGTAATTAATTTTTTATTATGAATATCAATAAAATAAGCAAGAATATGTACATCATAATTCTGGTAATAACTACTAATTTCTACTGCAGGGATAAGTTCAATATCATATTTTCTTGCATATTTCCTTGCTGCAAAGTATCCATCAACACAATCATGGTCAGTTATGGCTATTGTTGAAAATTCTAAATCTCGAACTGCCTTCATTATCTCTTTTGGAGTTTTAGTGCCATCAGAATAAGTCGTATGAATATGTAGGTCAATTTTTTTCATTAGTTTCCTTTTTTGATACGGATTCACCTGCTAAATATCCAGTAGAAAAAGCAGCTTGCAAATTATATCCACCAGTGTTTCCATCAATATCTAGAACCTCTCCCGCAAAATACAATCCTGAAACAATTTTGGATTCCATTGTCTTTTGATTAATCTGGCTCAAATCTACTCCTCCAGATGTAATAATAGCTTCAGAAAGAGGTCTGGTGCCTGTTAAGGTAAGTTGAAAGCTTTTTAAAAGATTAACTATCCTTTCTCTTTCATTTTTTGTGATTTCTGCAATCCTTTTGCTTCCATCAATTTTGCAAAATTTTTGAAAAGTAATTATCATCTGTTTTGGTAAAAGTGACTTTAACAAAGTATTGAAATTCATTTTTCCATTATTCTCAATCTCTTTTAATATGCGATTATGAAGTTGAGAAGTTGTTAATCCAGGTTTCAAATCAATACAGATTCTGAGTTCCGTTTCCATAATTTCTTCTTTGATTTTACTGCTTAATTTAAGTGCAGTTGAACCATCAATACCAAAATCAGTAAAATAAAACTCACCAAATTCTTCTGCTAATTTCTCATCATTATTATATGCAGCTAATGAAACATTTTTCAATTTTAATCCAGATAATTCTTTAATTGTTTGCTCCCCGATAATCCCCGCGTCCGCGGGGACGGGGATAATTGGGAATTTAATGTTTAATGGAACTAAAGCAGGATATAATGGAGTAACTTTATGTCCAGTTTGACGAGCAAATCTATATCCATCACCTTCTGAACCGGTTTGAGGATATGATGCTCCTCCGGTAGCTACGATAACAGCATCACAAAGAAAATTTCCTTTATTTGAAATAACTCCACCTATCTTATTCTTATAATGAAGTAATTCTTTAACCGGGTGTTCTAATTTAACCTGTACATTACTTTTCCGAAGATACTTTTTTAAAGCATCAACCACTAACCACGAATTATCTGAAGAAGGATAAATCCTTCCGCCAGATTCTTCTTTAAGTTTTAAATCTAAAGTTGAAAATAATTTAATCAAGTCTTTATTAAAGAATCTTTTAAAAGCATTAATAAGAAACTTTCCGTTTTTACCATAATGTTCAATAAAAGTTGAGATATCAGGTTCAGTATTTGTAAGATTGCATTTTCCCTTGCCTGTTAAAGAGAGCTTAAGACCTAATTTATTCATCTTTTCTAGAAGAATCACATCCGCTCCTAATTCAGCAGTTCTCCCTGCAGAAATCATACCTGCAGGACCTCCTCCAATTACAATTACTTTCTTATACATCACCCTTTATTGAGTATTTTAAGATTTATTTATTGGAACTATTTTGTGGTAGGAAGCGTACCTTATCAAACGGCTGTACCAAAGTAGTAGCCACATTAATAAGATGGGATGCCACTCTTTTCAGATAGCGTATATAAAGTGCGGATATAACGGCATTTTGTGGGGACAATTCCAGATCTTCTGTCATCAGTCTTTTTAGAAGAGCATCGCAGTGACGGGGCAAGGTTTTACTTGCTACTGATTGAGCTGATTTCTTATCATAACTCTCAAAAGCATAAGTTACAACATCAAATATTTTTGCAATATTATTTTCAATATCTTGCAATTCATCTTCTAACTCTCCAACTTCTAATTTTTGTGAAATCACTTGGGATAGTTCTGCAATATTTGTAGTATAATCCCCAATTCGTTCCAAATCTATTACAATACCAATAAGAATAATACTGCCAGGAGTATCAGCTATATTTGAAAGTGAGATATGAGTAAGAACCTTTTTGCGAATTGCTCTTTCCGTTTTATCCACCTTTTTTTCTTCATCAAATATGTTGACATCAGGATGAGGAATAGGACGACCTCGCAATTTTGCACAAACATTATCAAACATTTGATTATCACTTTTAAGCATCTGGCATGCTTCCTGATGTGCTTCCATAAATAAATCGCTTTTTTTAAAAAGCCGTAAAATTTCTTTTAGCATTTTTACCTCAAAATAAAATTTTATTTCATTTCCTTTTTATTTCGGACAAAATTTCTAGATCAACCCTGTCTTGTGGTCTATCTGTTGTTTCTTTTGATCTAATTAGATCATCCAAACTTAATATATAAATTTCTTCACCTGCATAACTACTTAATGCCTTATTCTTCCAGGCTGCATCAAATTCAAGTCCAGGAATTGAGGTTAGAATATCTATTCTATTTGGTTCAATCCCTATCTGATAAATGATATCTGGCTTTAAAAAATCATCTGGAGTTATATCTATTAAAGGAGCACCAAATTCTTCTAATGCTATCCATAATTTTTTAATATTTTCAGGCTGGGGTTTAACCCAAATATCAATATCTTTCGTATATCTTGGGGTCGCATAATAAATAAGTGCATAAGCCCCTACAATCAAATACTTAACTTTCTCTTTTTCTAATAAGTGAAAAAGATCTTTGAAATCTGGATTGTGTTCCATTCTTACCTCTTATTAAATTAACCTCACGAGTCATTTCCCAGGTAGCGATAAATTTTTTTTCAACTCCTAATTTTGACCAGAATTCAAGATCAAACCTTTTATCATAATTTCTCAAAGAGGTTAATCTGGACATAACTAATATTTTCTTGCTCATTATTCTCACTATTTAGTTAGCAACAAAATGAAAATCGGAATCGCAAAAAAAGTAATCAAAATAAAAAGAATAGGATATATTTTATTTTTTATAATTATTTTTGATAATATCACAGATGCTCCAATTGGAATGTGACGAACTGTTTTGACTGGCATAATAATTACCATTCCAAATACATTAAAACAGAAATGTGAAATTGCTACTATCAAAGCAGGTATACTACCAGTTGCCAGCGCAGCCAAAAGAGTAGTAACAGTAGTTCCAATATTTGCTCCGACTGTATATGGTAAAACCTGATAAATTGTCAATATCCCTGCTCCAGCAAGAGGTACAACCAGAGAAGTTGTTATAGAACTGCTCTGCACAATTGCAGTTAATATCAAACCAAATAGTAAAGCTAAAAGTCCATTGCGAAAAATAACATTGCTGAAGAACCTTTCCACTCTGTTTACAACAAGCAGGCGCAGTATTTTCACCATATATTTCAAAGCAATAAACAAAAAGAATAAGGCAATTGCAAGAATAACAAATTTTGCAAGTTGGGGAGATAACAGCTTCTGTAAAAGTCCTCCGTCAGCTGGTGATTCAGTATATTTGGGATTAAATAAGAAGTGGACAACAGGTTTTGTAATTGCTGCTATAGGACTTTTAAACTCTACACCTTTCAAATTTGTGGAAACCAAAAAATTTGTAAGAGTCACAGAACTCTTTTCAATTATATGAAAACATATTTCCAAAGGTAAAAGTATAACAACAGCTATAATGTTGAAAAAATCGTGAACGGTTGCAGCTCTAAAGGCATTTTGAAATTCATCAGAACGAGAAATATGTGCCAG
>DAOVPZ010000004.1 GCA_030628975.1 Candidatus Cloacimonadota bacterium | reverse complement strand
TCATAGATTCCCATTTCGACATACTCTTTCAAAAATTTTCCAGCATCATCTCTTGAAAAGCCACATCCCATTTGTGTTAAGTCATTTGTGCCAAAAGAGAAAAATTCTGCATATTCAGCTATTTCATCTGCAACGAGGCAGGCACGGGGAATTTCTATCATCGTCCCAATTTTAAAATGAAGGTTAACACCATACTTTTTTATGATCTCATTAGCAATTTTTCTGGAGCTTTGTTCAAGAATTGTAAACTCTTTTGCATTTCCTACAAGGGGAATCATAATTTCTGGTCTTGCATCAATTCCTTTTTTCTTAAGATAACATGCTGATTCAATAATTGCTTCAACCTGCATTTTATATATATCTGGAAATGTGATTCCTAATCTGCACCCCCGATGACCTAACATTGGGTTGTACTCAAAGAGTTGCGCTATTTTTGCTTTAATATTTTGTATTGGGTAGTTGAATTTTTTTGCTAAACTTTTTATTTCCTCTTCGTTGTCTTTTGAAGGGAGAAATTCATGAAGAGGGGGATCTAACAGACGGATTGTTACAGGGAATCCCTGCATTGCTTCTAATATGCCTTTAAAGTCTTCAATCTGCATCTTTTTTAATTCTGCAAGAGGGAATTTTCTTTCTTCAGGATTTTCAGCTAATATCATTCCTCGTATGAAATTTATTCTATCAGCATCAAAAAACATATGTTCAGTACGACATAGACCGATTCCAACAGCACCAAAGTTCCTTGCCACTTTTGCATCTATGGGTGTATCAGCATTAGCATGAACTTCTAATCTACTTGTTCCATCAGCCCATTTCATAAGCTTTTCAAAATCTTCTGAAAGTTCTGGAAGAACCGTGCCGACCTGTCCTTTTATAACTTCTCCAGTAGAGCCATCAAGAGATATGAAATCACCTTCATTTATTTCTTGATTCTGTGCGGTAAATTTTTTCTTTTTTAGATTAATATTAATATCACCACATCCAACAACACAGCATTTTCCCATACCTCGTGCAACAACAGCAGCATGGGAGTTTGATATCAATAATGGAGTATACATCTTTGTAAAAACTATAAAGTTTTTATCAATTTCATTGTTTGAATCAACTTCAAAATTATATACAAAAGTCTTTTCTCCTTCACTTGTTTTTATAGCTCGCAACATTCTTAAATCAGAGGATAAAATTGATTCAAGTTTCTGTTTGTCTTTGCAAAGAGGAAGGATATCTCGTTTTATCTTTCTACTATCAAACAATAGATTTCTTTTTATAGCCTCTTTTACCCTTCCCATATAATTTACATCATCAGATATATCAGAAAACAATTGCTTAATAGAAAACAGTTTTGTCCCTAAAATCTTTTCTTTAACAACACCCTTGACCCTCTTTGTATACTTAAGAATATCATCCAGTCTTTCTAACAGAATTATGTTATAGATATTTCTGTTAACAGTAATATTAGGCATTATCCCGAGTTTCAAACAAGCTATTACAACACCCTGATAAACATGCTCTTTTGAAGCAAATATCTGAATCCTATTATTATGAAATGTTCCGTCACCATCAATTACACCAGCCAAAAAATTAAATGTTGATGACTCATCTAAATTCATTATCCAAGGCTCAATTTTTAGACTTATTTTGTTTAGAACAATGGCTGGTTTAATACTATGGCATATAAGGTCCAATACTTCACCATGTATATGTCTGCCATTTATAGAAGAATCAGAGGTTCTATTTCTCCTTGCCATTTTCTTATCAAACACATCTTTGAAATACGAATACACAGTTTCAATAAATTCCTTTTTCTCATTTGTTTCTTTCTGTGTAAATGTAACGCTTCCCTTTGTTTCTCTAACCTGTATACAGCCATCACTAAATATAGCACCTGCCAAGTAAGCCAATTTCTCATTATTTAATTGTACCCTCAAAGATGGGATTTTATCTACTGCACACACAAATTGATTTTTATCCAAAATATATATAATTGGTTTTTTTATCAATTCTCTATTCTCAAATGTGAGCATCTTATGGTCAGGTGTTATTTTCAATAAGTTTCTTTCAGAATGACCTGTCTGTGAGACAGAAATTCCAATAACTTCTGATATTCTTCTGCCAGCAGATACTATATTCTTCCATTGAGTCTTCATAGTTTTACTATCAAAAGAAAGTACCTTAAACTTTTCTCCATCCTCTGTCATTTCAAAAACTTTCTCTGCTTTCCAAAAGCCTTTATCTGTTAATAGTAAAGAATCTCCACCGATACATGTCATTCCACCGCGAACGGTTAATATTCCCTGAGCAGCATCCATGCCAGCGATGTCTTCTGGTGAGGTCTCAGTTCTAACTAATATTATTAGTTCATTTCTTTCACGCCATTTTACAGCATCTTCTGCATAAAAAACCACTTTCCCGACAGCAGCTCCGGGCGATGCAGGAAGACCTTTTGCAAGAAGTCTTCCTTCATTAAATGCTTTCTTTTTCTCATCTGCACTAAAACTTGGATGAAGCAATTGGTCTAATTGTTCCGGTTGAATTCTAAGCAATGCTGCGGTTTTGGTAATCATTTTTTCTTTTACCAAATCAACTGCAATTTTAACAGCTGCTTTTGCGGTTCTTTTTCCTGTTCTTGTTTGAAGGATATATATAACTCCATTCTGAATAGTGAATTCTATGTCCTGCAAATCTTTATAATGATTTTCCAATTTATCTTGAATTTCATAAAGAGATTTATAAACCTCTGGCATTAATTCTTCAAATGAAGGATATTTTTTATTTCTTTCTAATTCTGATATATTGTTACTCTTTGCCCAATCTTCAGAGCTCTTTTTTGTGATTTGTTGAGGAGTTCTTATCCCAGCAACGACATCTTCTCCTTGTGCATCTACTAAAAACTCTCCAAAGAATTTATTTTCTCCCGAGGAAGGGTCTCTCGTAAAAGCAACGCCTGTGGCACAATCTTTTCCCATATTTCCAAAAACCATTGCTTGAACATTTACCGCAGTTCCAAGAAGTCCAGTAATTGAGTTAATCTCTCTATATTTTTTTGCACGTTCATTATTCCATGATCTGAATACTGCTTCAATTGATAACCAAAGCTGACTTTTAGGATCCTGAGGAAATTCATCTCCAAGTTCGTTTAAATATAATTGTTTGAATTCGCTCAAGATATATTTGAAATCATTTGCAGTGAGTTCAGTATCAAGAGAAATGTTTTTACTACTCTTTACAATAGAGATAATGTCTTCAAACTTTTCAGATTCAATTCCGAAAACTACATTACTGAACATCTGTATTAACCTACGATATGCATCCCAGATAAATCTTGGATTATTTGTTAATTTTGCAAACTGTTCTGCAACTTTATCATTCATACCGAGATTCAGAATTGTATCCATCATACCAGGCATAGAAATAGCAGCCCCAGAACGAACTGATAGCAAAAGTGGATCTGATGGATCACCAAACTTTTTATTCATTATATTTTCAAGTTTTGTTAGATTATCTTCAACTTCTTCTGTTAGTTTTTCTGGATAAGTATAATTATACTTATTAAAGTAGTTACAGACTTCAGTTGAGATTGTAAATCCGGGTGGTACAGGTATTCCCAGATTAATCATTTCTGCCAGATTTGCACCCTTTCCTCCTAAAAAATCTTTCATTGTTCTGTTACCATCAGCTTTGGTTCTGCCAAAAAAATATACATTTTTTATCATAAATTGTCTCTCCTATATAATCTATTATCTATAATATATTTTTCCACATCCTTAGGTAATAATCCATCAACGGGGAGATTATTCATTATATTATTTCTTATTGTATTTGAAGATATGTCAATTAGTGGCATATTTAAAAATTGCAACTTGTTATAATATTCAAGATTGGTTAATGATTTCCTTGAATTTACATCTCTACTTAAAACAACAAAATTTGCATATTTAAAGAGTTCGTTATATTTATACCATCTCTTGAGTTCAGGAACATTGTCTTCTCCAATTAAAAATATCACTTCAGCCTTAGGATAAAATTTTCTGATGGTATTGAGAGTATCATAAGTATATGTTGGATCGTTTCTAAATTTTATCTTTTCAAGTTCAGAGACTTTAAAATACTTATATTCTTTAATTGCTAACTTAACCATTTCAAGTCTATGGATATAATCAGCAGAAGCCTTCTTAAGAGGTGGATTACCAGAAGGGATGAAAAGTATCAAATCAAGATTCAATTTTTTCAGACAGAATTCTGCAACTTTAATATGCCCGAGATGAATAGGGTCGAATGTTCCTCCCAATATTCCCAGTCTCATTTTTCTTTACCACCGAGAACACCGAGTTTCACCGAACATAATTTTTTTTTGGTATTTTTCGTTGAACTCTGTGGTTAATTTATCCATTTTTGTTAGATAAATATCTTTCGATTTCTTTAATATATGGGTGGTCTGGATATTTCTGATTGAATGTTTCTAATATCTTAATAAGTGCTTCCCAATCCCTTTTCTTATTATAAATTTTAGCAGCAAGTATCAAAGCCTTTTTATCAATTTCTTCGTTTGTGTTCTCATCAAAAATTTCATTTAAATACATAAGTGCAGCATTATTGTATTCCATTTTGTAATAGATATGAGCATTTTCATATTTCTTTTCCAATAACTTATTTCTACATTGATTGAGAATAGTAATAACTTGAGCTTTTTTTTCAGAGTTGGGATATATTGTAAGAAAATATTTAAGCTGTTCGATTGCCTTTATGGTTTCTTCTTGATCATAATAAGAAGGATATGATAGTTTGTACCGGCACATTCCTATCATAAATTCGATATCTTCAGAATATTTTGAAACAGGGAAAAGTCTTAGGAGTTCCTCATATTCAAAGATTGCATCCTCATAAAGTTTTAAGTTATAGTAACAATTTGCTAACTGATATTGAGCCTTTTTAACAAGGGTATCACCTTTACTTTCAAAAGTTATTTTTTCATAAATTTCCTGTGATTGACGATATCGTTTTTTCGCAAAGAGGTCATCTGCAGCTTGAATCTTCTGCTTTGTACTCATTTCTTCAATTGAAATTTTATGAGCACATGCGATAATTGGTATTAGTAGTAATATAAATATTTTTCTCATATGATTATCTATTTTCAAGTTGTATAATTTTATCTCTAACAATATTCATTCTTTCATAATTTGGAAATTGTTTTTGGATTTCTCGCAATTGTGTTAATGCACCTTCGAATTCTCCCATATCAGATAAACAGAATGCAATTTTTAATTTTGCATCCATAACTTTTTCTGAGGTTGGATAATTAATTACTACTTTATCGAATTGAAACATTGCAGTTTCAAACTGTTCTAAAGAATAGTAACATTCACCTATCCAATACTGTGAATTAACTGCTAAAGCACTATCAGGAAATTCTTCTATGAATTGAGTAAATTTTGAGATACTTTCTTGGAATTCACTATTGATGTAAAGGTCTCTTGCTTCTTGATATAATTCTTTAGGGGAGATTTGCTTTTGCTCGGGAGAAATTGGTTTTTCTTCCTTTTGCAAATTATTAAGAATTTCTTGCTGGGAAGAAACTTTAGAATTAATATTGTTTATCTTAGAATCTAATAAAGAAATTTTTGATTGTAAGATTTCAATTGCAGCTAACTTTTCCTCTAAACTATTGATACTTTGTGAATGTGATTCTGTTACCTGTCCAATCTTGACATAATTACTATCAATTACTGCAAAAAGAGTATCAATTCTCTGAAGGCTATTTTGTACAATAGAATGCAATTGTTGATATTTTCTACCTTGAGAGCATTGTGCTAAAATAATAAACATGATAGCTAGTATTATTAAGTTTATCTTTTTCATTGGGTCTCCTTTTATTGATATATTAACTTTTTATGAAATTTTTGAAGCAATAGCCTCTGCCATTTCCAGAGTGGAAGAATTTCCACCCATATCATAAGTTCTTACTTTTCCTTCTTGAATGGTTTCTGCTATTGCAGATTCCAGCTTGTTAGCCAATTCTTTTTCTTCTAAAAAGTCTAACATCATTTTTATGCTTAAGATCATTGCTGTTGGGTTCACTTTATATTGTCCAGCATATTTAGGGGCACTACCGTGAGTTGGTTCGAAAAGAGCAAAATCATCACCAATATTTCCACTTGAAGCAAATCCTAAACCACCCACTAATTGTGCGCAGAGATCTGAGATAATATCTCCAAACATATTTGATGTAACAAGCACGGAATATGTCTGGGGATTTTTTATAAGCCACATTGCCATTGCATCGACATTTACTTCCCACAACTGAATATGTGGATATTCTTTTGCAATTTTTCTTGCTTCTCTTAGCATTAAACCACTTGTTTCTCTTATTACATTTGGTTTTTCAATTACTGTTACAGAATTAAAGTTATGTTCGTTAGCATATTTGAATGCAGCCTTAACAATTCTTTTGCATGCTTGTCGAGAAAAGATTCTACATGATATCGCCAGATCATTCTGGTTTACACAACTAAATTTTTTCATTTTTGGGTGAGTTTTTATCAAAGATTGATATACTTCATCTGGGACAGGATGATATTCAATGCCTGAATAAAGACCTTCAGTATTTTCTCTGAAAACAATTAGGTTAATATCTTCTCTATAAATTAATGGATTTCCTGGGTAGGCTTTACAAGGTCTCTGATTTATATAAAGATCAAATATTTGTCTAAGACGGACGATAGGGCTTGAATATATATATCCCTTATTATGTAATTCAGGAATTAATTCTTTTGCTGCTTCTTCTTTTGGCTTTGAAGTGATTGCACCAAATAAAGCACAATCAACGGTTCTTAACATTTTAATTGTTCGGTCTGGCAAAGGATCACCTTCTTTACACCAGAATTCCCATCCAACATCACCAGGTATATACTCGGCATCCAATTTGATTTTATCAAGAATAATTTTTCCTGCTTCCATAACATCATTACCAACACCATCACCCGGAAGCCACGCTATTCTATATTTGCTCATTTTTCTTCACCTAATATTTTATACTGATTATTTTATACTTTATAATGCCTACTGGTGCCTTTGCATTAACTTCTTCATTAACTTTTTTTCCTAATAATGCTTTTGCTA
The DNA here is from genome assembly GCA_030628975.1 of Candidatus Cloacimonadota bacterium. Taxonomy (GTDB): domain Bacteria; phylum Cloacimonadota; class Cloacimonadia; order JGIOTU-2; family JGIOTU-2; genus JAGMCF01. Next base: position 13,991 of record DAOVPZ010000004.1, on the reverse strand, counting down.
TTGGTGAATTACAGGAGATTTTTCTAACCCCGTTTAGAGATTTATCTCTAACGGGGCTAATATTATTTTCTTTTCCTGTTTCATCTTCACCAACAATTTTATAAGTAACATTTTTGTTTTTATTTAAGTAAAGCAATTCAACTTCAGCACCGAATCTAACTTCGTTTTTGTTAATTATATCTGGATTAATAATTTTCAGGATTGAAACTTTATATTGAAGTTTTGAAATTTCAGCTTCAATGAACCGTTGTTTTTCTTTAGCTGCATGGTACTCAGCATTCTCACTTAAATCGCCAAATTGTCGAGCAATTGCTATTTGTTTTATTATATCAGGTCGTTCAATCTGGATTAAATGTTGTAATTTGGACCTTAATTTTTCAAGCCCTTGTTTTGAGATATATTCTTGAGCCATTATTTTTTCTTAATTTTAGCAATATTTTTCTTTGCTATTGCTGCTGCTTTCTTTATTCTAATATTACCACTTTTGTTCCATCTCTCAATAAGCTGTCTAATAATTTTTGAATCTTCACTCACAGCAGAAGCTAAAATTTCAATAAAATTTGGATTGTATGTTGATTGATAACTACTATAAATCTCTCGATATAATTCAGGATTGACTTTGAAAATCCTTTTTAATATTTTGATATTCCCACTGCGGATATATTGATTATCTGAATTCCAAAAGGATTCACAATTTTCAAAAATCTCTCTTGTTTTTTCTTTGTTGGTTTTAATGTAATTGCTAAGTGATTTAAATATATTTTCAATCATATATTTATTAGCATGATGTCTAAGCCATTCAATGAGTTTATCAATATATTTTTCAGGGTATCTTTTCAATAGGGGAAAGATAATATTGTCAAATATCTTTTTCAAGCTATTTTCATCTTCAGTTTCTATTATTAAATCATTAAGCATTTGATCATATTTTCCCGGATTTCTGAGTGCAACTTTTTGTATAACTATATTGAAGATTTTCTTGCCAACAACACCTTTATTTTTTTGTATAAATTCAAGGAAATTTAAAAATTGGTCTGGTTTTCGAGCAATTTTCTTTGCTAATTCTTTTGCAACAAATGTTGTTACATATTGAGGAATTTCTCCATTAACGCGTTCTGGATATGCGTTATAAATGATTTCAAAATCGTAATCCTTATATGGAATTTTATTATTCAAAAAATCAATACAATCCTTTTTTAATCTTTGATGCCAGTCATAAGATATCATAATTATTCACTTTCTTATCTGAGTATAGCAATTTTACCTTTTTTATATATATTAGAATATTTTATCAAATAAAAATATATTCCAGATGCAACTTTTTTTTCTGAGGAGTTGCGAAGATTCCATTCTGCAGTGTTATAGCCTTCTGAAAGCTGGGGAATAGAGATTTTTTTAACATGTTCTCCTGCAAAATTATATATATGAATATCAACTTTACCAGAGGTGGGTAGGTTCTGAAAAGTAATGCAACCCTTTTCTATATGTTTGGGTTCTTTATACTTGAATGGATTGGGAAACAATTGAACATTATCAAGGTTTGTAATTAGCAAGGAGATTTTTATGAAATTTTTTCCAGGTAGAATTATATTCCCTGCCAAATCTTCGATATTGTAGACTTTTATGAAATATGACTTAGCTGTTGGTTTCAATGGTTTTGAAAGTTTAATAATAACATTGTTATCATCATAAGTAAGATTAGTAATTTCATATCCTTCAATATCATCAGGAAAAATCAATTCATAATTGTTTTTGTTTAATGCAGAAGATTCTTTTATGCTTTCGCTGAATGTAATTTGTATTTCCTTTTTAGTTAGATATGTACATTCTTCAATATATGGTCTAACAACATCTTCTTCAAAAATAAATGTAGTAATTGTATCTGACATAGGTGTATGATAAAGACCTTCAAGGTTTTCGATTTTTATTATATATGGAGAGTTGTCTTTGCTGAATAAATTATTAAAAGTCAATAGAATTCTTTCTCCACTTTGATATGAAATTGCAGATTCTGGATATCCAAAATTAATAACTTCATAATTTGTTAGATTAAGACAAGAGTTGTTTAAGTGTTTATCAAAATCAAGTTGTAATGAGTTAAGAGAGATCATTTTTAAAGAATCAAGTGTTGGTGGATCAGTTGGAACAGCTAACTTTTTAAATGTTTTATAGCTCTCAATTCCATTTTTTATAGTTGAAGCTTCATAATAATAAAAACTATCTGCAAGCACACTTGTATCAATATAAGTATTGATTATATTATCAAACGAAAATGATAATGAATCAAATGATGAAGTACGATGGATTTTGAAAGAATCTATATCAGTTATTAAACGCCAGCTTAAACTTACTGAACTTTTATTGAGAGGTATTGCTCTAAAGTTTTGTGGAGCTGGTTCTTTCATTTCCTCTGGATAGTGATAAAGAACTAAACGGAGGGAATCTTTATCATCATATTGATTGAAAGCAACTTCTGTTATACCATCACCATCTATGTCTAAAGAAACTGGATAAAAAGAACGATAAGTATTACCAACCCAGACTGGTATTAATTCTTCATCTATTAATTTATAAATGTAAATATCAGGTGAAGCTGCGATAATAATTTCATCAGTACAATCATTATCTAAATCTGCCACACAAAGTCCATTCTTTGAGGATACACCTGAAATTTCCGTATAATCTATCATTTCATATTGGTCATCACCTGTAGCCCCAAAAACAGCATAAAACCAGAGCTGATTACCTGGGTTCATTATATCTTCATTATAACCACCTACAATAAACTCATTTTTATCATCTCCATCAAAATCACCGATACCGGAATAGTAGGCATTGAAAATTGGAATGGATAAAGTATCTACAAGTATAATAGTATCTAAATTGTGATTTTTAACTTCGTAGATCATAATATCACCATCAATGTCAGAAATTAGGATATCCAGATAGTCATCACCATCTAAATTACCAAACTGAATATGTGGAGAGAGTTCGTTTTTAGAATGGGTTGGGGTGTTGTTACCTATCCATGGTTCTCTATATACAAATTCACTACCTTCACGAATATATATATCGTAATGTGATACTATACCTTCAATACTTGAAGATCGTATGATAAGTTCGTCTTTTCCATCATTGTTTAAATCATAAAAAACGCCACAATAGCAATTGTTTATAGCATCAACAAAAAAACTTGGATAGGAGAATGAATCAGGTGACTCAAAAACAAGCATAGAATCCGCAATATTAGCTAAGATTTCATATTTCCCATCTCCATTACTATCGCCAATACTCCATGGCAGGAATTTTTCGGTCATAGTATATACTATTTCTAAAGTATCATCAGTCGCTTCACAAAATCTTACATTACCATAAGTTCCTTGTTCAGGAAATTCCATAAATACTAATTCTTTTTTCCCATTATTATTTATATCGTAATTATTTGGGCACAAATAACCTGCATTTGGATATTCAAAATACTTTTCAAAACCACTTGTAGCAATTGTCGAATTATCTATATGTATTGAATCAGGAAAGACTTCAGTTGAATTGACCTTACCAGATTTGTTTGTAATTTCAATAAAAAATGAAAGTTGAGTATCAGGTAAATTTTCAGGTAGTTTAAGTGAGGCAACTTGTGAAAATTTATTTTCAATAATTGAAAAACTATCAATCTCAGAGGAAAAACATGTACCTTTAAACTTAACAGGTTCATCAGTAATTGTTAAAATATAGTAGTTCTCTTTATCAAAATTATAACGGTTACTAACTGAGGTAGTATTTTCAATAAACTCGGGAGGAGATTTATCTATATTGATTTTTATTATATCTATGAAGTTATTTCCATAAATATCTTTTACAGTTAAACGAAAATAATAGGTTGTATCTAAAAGACCAGAAGTATTAGATATTGCTAATGTATCATTAATAACAATATTATTATAGTAAGTTGGTTCTGGATTATGAGTAAGTATATCCAGCCAATCGTTTTCCTCCGGATTTTGCTTATCGGTAAAAGTTAAAGAATAGCAGAAGAAGTCTGGGCAGTAAGTGGTTCCAACAATTGGAAAATTTTGAGAGAATCCATCGTCATATTTTGGAAAGAATATTTTTGATTCAGGTTGGTTGCCAATTGTTGAATTAATGAGGAGTTTTTCTATATTTATAATTCCATAACCGAACTGATTATCATACCCTTTGTCTCCAAGGTCATCACATGAATTATAAAGTAAATTATAAATCTCAGTATTAGTTAGTAATGGATTTTGTGATAGAAGAAGTGCTACTGCTCCAGCTACGAAAGGAGCAGAAAATGATGTTCCACTTTCTTCTCTGTAATCATTATTTAAATAAGTACTAAGAATTTTAATTCCGGGAGCACAAAGGTCAATTCCTTCTCCATAACTTGAAAAGGAACATAACGAAAGGTCTTCATTAACAGCAGTAACCGATATTGTATTATTAAATGCAGCAGGATACAATAATCCAACACCGGCTTCGTTTCCAGCAGATGCTATAATTGCGACACCCATACTAAAAGCATATTGGCATGCATCTCGAATTACAGGTGCTAATTGTGTATCACCCCAGCTAATAGATATAATCTGAGCGCCATTATCAGCAGCATAGATTATTGCAGAAGATACATCATCGTCTTCAAGATAACCACCGGCAGTTGCAGTTGTGCGAAATCCAGCACGAATATTCATTAGTTTGCAAAACCAGGAGACTCCTGCAATTCCTATATTATTATTAGTCTGGGCTCCCATAATACCTGCACAATGAGTTCCATGTCCAAGGTCATCCATTGGGTCATTATCTCTTTCTCTACAATCTCCAAGTGCGTCTAATATTTCAGTATCGGTGAAATCCCAACCCTGCCAGTCATCAACAAAACCATTGCCATCATCATCAATTCCATTATCAGGAATTTCGTTAAGATTTATCCATATATTGTTTATCAAATCAGGATGATTATAATCAATACCAGAGTCAATTATACCAATAGTAACTTGCTCATTGCCTTTTTCTATTTCCCAGGCTTTATTAGCTTTTATAGCTTCTAATCCCCATTGGTCATAAAATCTTGGATCATTTGGTGTTATAGATAACATCTTATTAATATAATTTGGTTGGGTATATATGATTTCAGATTTGGTATTAGTTAAATCTTCAAATTCTTCAAAATCAATTTCTTTCTCACATAAAATATGATATATATAAAACGCTTTGCTTTCAAGAATTGGTGTTATTTTTTTTACATTATATTTTACGAGAGTATTATCAAAAACTGATATTCCTGTTAATAAATTTTTTGATTCAGCCTTTTGAGAAAAACGAACTATGATTTCTCTATTTGATACAAGGTGAGCTTGCAATAAAGTTGATGAAAAAATGCAAAGAAAAATTATTGAGATTAACTTCTTCATTTAATTCCTTAAAAATCATAAGAAATTGAAAAACGATGTACATTCTCAAGTTCACTTTGAAATGGTGTAAAAGAATAATCAAATTTGTAATGGTTTATTTTAATGCCAAGACCTGCAGAAAAATCCTCTTCATCATAATTTACTTTGTATCCCAAACGAGTATAAATAGCTTCACCAAAGGTATATTCTAAACCCAAATTTAATTTTATATCCTCGTTTTCATATTTTATTAGGTCAGATGAAATAGATAATTTTGACTGTTTTGAGATATTTAATTCATGGCAAGTACCAATTGTGTAAGATAATGGAAATTCTGTTCTTACATTTTTCATCTTAGTAGAAAATAAACCGATATTTTGTATAACAAAGGCAAAATTAAAACCCTTAATAAAAGAATCATAAACCAAACCAAAGTCTGTGCAAGTACCCCATGAAGATTCTATATCAATTTTTTCATATACAATTTTTAAATTTGAGCCAAAAGAAAAATAAGGGGAGATACGCATAGCATAGTTACTTGCAATGACTATATCAATTGGATGATATTCTCCAATGATAGAACCACTCTCATTAGTTTTATCTAACTTACCATAATTAAGATAAACAATTCCCAATCCATAACTTTTATTACCCCTTTTTATTATCAGAGAAGCATTCTCAATTTTATTATCAAATAAATAACTATTATGGCAGAAACAAAAATTGGAGTATTGACTTATTTGCACAGCAGCAGGATTATACCAGAGAATAGTTGCATCTCCAGAAGTTGCTGAGACAGCCTCACCTTTTCCTGTGGCACTTGCACTATTACCAACCATCAGAATATTGAAACCATTTTCTTGTGAATTAGATTGTGAGTTACATACAGAGAATGATATAAGGTAGAAGAAAATAATCCAGAATAACTTTTTCATAATACTCCTTAATTATATAAATATTTAAAAATCCTCTCATCAATAATAGACAAGAGGATAATAAATTATAATAAGTGGGGATTGTTACAAGTTATTTTATGCTAAGATTTCCTTTTCATTGCATTTACAAATTTTGACAAGCTCTCGCTTTGGTGCCCATCTTCCATCATTGTGTCTATTACGAATTAATTTGATGACCTTAATTTCAGTATTACATATGGGGCATGTTTTTTTTACTTTTCCTTCAGTAGCATGAGCTAACTTAGCGGCAAATGTTTTTACTTTTTTCATAAACAATCTCCTATCAGGATGACAAATTCGTGTTTTGATTATTTATAATGTCAAGTTTTTCAAAAAGCAAATGGTTATTAAATGTTGGGATATTATAAATTAATATTTCTATCTCAAAGCTATTCGACCTTTATTGATTAATGCAGTAGAAGAATTCAGAGAAATATGATTGTTTGCTAAAACTTAACTGATAACTATTTAAATTCATATCTCAATAATAAAAAAATTGACAGATGTTAATAATTCTAAATTATTATTTATATAAATGGTTATCCTTTTAAAACAGCAAAATAAGTTGATACATATATTCAAGATATGTTTTATTATACTAAAATGGTATTAAAGAATTACTTAGAATTTAATGGAAAAGTAATGTTATTTGATAATAATGATTTCCACCATCGTCAGGGAGTTGTCCATTCTTCGTAGTCCCGATGAAATCGGGACGAAGGATGAATCCCTGATGGCTCCTTTTGCTGTACATAGAGTCGTCACGGACCATTCCGTGACGAAAACCCAAATCAAAATCAGGAAACTGATATTTTTTCTGACTGGCAGAAGAAAGAGAGGTATTATCAATGAAAATCCAAAGAGCAAGCGGGGTTTTGCTACATCCAACTTCGTTACCCGGGAAGTATGGTATAGGTGAATTGGGTGAGGAAGCATATAATTTTGTAGACTTCCTTTCAAAATCTAAACAAAAACTTTGGCAGATTTTACCTCTTAATTATCCAGGTTATGGAAACTCTCCATATAACCCTATTTCTGCTTTTGCTGGAAATCCACTTCTTATAAATTTGGAAAAATTAATTTCTGAGCATTATCTTTCTGCTAAGGATTTATCAAATTTTCCACAATTCAATGATCAAAAAGTTGAATTTGAAAAAGTAATTGAATTCAAAAGTAACCTCTTAAAAAAAGCTTTTGCAAATTTTAAAACTTCAAAATCTCAAAAGCATACAATCAAGTTTGAAGAATTCTGTTCAGAAAATAGCTATTGGTTGGACGACCTTGCTTTGTTTACTGCATTAAGGGATTATTACAACAAAGTCTCATGGAACAGATGGGATAAAGGAATTATCTTAAGAAAGAGAGATGCAATTGATAGATGGAGAAATAGACTTGCTGAAGAAATATCTTTTCATAAATTCGTTCAATATAAATTTTATCAACAGTGGTCAGAATTGAAATATTATGCAGAAAGCAAAGAGATAAAAATTATTGGGGATATCCCGATTTATGTTTCATTTGATAGTGCTGATGTATGGATACATAGAGATTTATTCTTTTTAGATGAAGTTGGAAATCCCACTGTGGTTGCTGGTGCTCCACCAGATTACTTTACTGAAACAGGGCAGTTATGGGGAAATCCAACCTACAATTGGGAAAAAATGGAGGAAAATGACTATGATTGGTGGCAGAAAAGAATAAAGCATCTTTTCACAATGGTTGATTATGCACGAATTGACCATTTTATCGGATTTGTCAGATACTGGGCAGTACCTTATGGAGAAAAAACTGCTATTAATGGCAAATGGAGAAAAGGACCCGGAGAAGAGTTTTTTTCAATTATGAAAAAGAAGATTGGTGAGTTACCTATAATTGTAGAAGATCTGGGTGTTGTTACACCTGATGTAATTGAATTGAAAAATAAATTTGGATTTCCAGGCTTGAGACTCCTTCAGTTTTCATTTAGAGAGAATGATACACCACCTCATAAATTTGAAGAAAACTGTGTAGCCTATACAGGAATTCACGATCAAGATACAATTCTCGGATGGTTTAAGCATATTAAAAAATATGAGAAAAAAATATATAAAAATGTGATTGATTATTTAAACTATGACGGAAGAAATATCTGTTGGGAAATGATAAAACTGGCTTATTCCACTCCTTCAAAATGGGCAATCATTCCACTGCAAGACCTTCTTTGCGTTGACTCTGATGCAAGGATGAATACCCCTGGAACTGCAGAAGGCAACTGGGGGTGGAGATATAAAAAAGAGATGCTTACCAGTGAAATAGCGGGGAAATTAGCAGAAATTACAGCCCGTTTCAATAGGTAAAATTAATTCATTAAATAGAGTCTTTCAAAAAACTTAAATACTTTATTTACCCCGAATGATTTCAGTATAGTTCAAGTTTTAATTATCCTTAAAAAATTTTCTGGAATATTGTTCAAATTAATAATTCAACAATTAATAATCTCTTCATATAATTTCTTTGTTTGTTTGGCTATTATTTTCCAGTCAAAATATTTTTCAACTCTTTTTCTTCCTTTTTCTCCAAACTTCTTTGCCAATTTTTTATCTTTCAAAAGAAGATTTATCTTCTCTGCAAGCTGTTTTGGATTAGCTGGTTCAACGAAAAATCCAGTCTCACCATCAATAATGACCTCTTTAATTCCACCAACAGCACTTGCTACGACTGGTGTTTTGCAAGCCATTGCTTCTAAATTTATTATACCAAATGGTTCGTAAATTGAAGGACATGCAAACACGGATGCATTACTATAAAGTTCAATATATTGCTCCTCTTTGAGAAGTTTATTTATCCAGAAAGTGTTTTTTGTCCATTTTAATTTTTGTCGGATTTCATCCTCAATTTCTTTTGTATCAGGTGCACTGGTACAGAAGACGATATTTGAATCTATATCTTTGGCTGCTTCAATAAGATAAATCATCCCTTTCTGTTTTGTTGTTCTACCTACAAAAAGAGCATATTCACCTTTTATTCCATATTCATTAAGTGTATAATCTGTTTTTGTCTCTTTCCATTTATTTAGGTCGATGCCATTATAAATAACTTTTACTTTTTCATAAGGAATATCAAAATATTTCAGAATATCATCTTTCATCATATTAGAGACAGCAATAATCCTATCAGCAGATTCAATGGCTAATTTTTCAACCCAACTGCTTAGCTTATATCCTGAACCAAGTTGTTCTTCCTTCCATGGACGAAGAGGTTCTAAACTATGACAGGTTACAACAAGAGGTTTGCTATAAAGCATCTTTGCTAAATAACCTGCAAAAGATGCATACCAGGTATGAGTATGCACAATATCTGAATCTAAGAAATCATTTACGATAGACAGATCTGTAGCAATTGTCTGCAGAGCTTTGCTAATTTGTGGATCACCTGTAAGTGATTTCCAAGTCTGATAACCTTTTACACTAAAATTTTTTTCATTAACATTTTGTTCACCAATGCATCTAACTTCAACTGAAATCATTTTTCTTAGTTCTTGCACCAGATAACGAAGATGAACTCCTGCTCCTCCATAGACATTTGGTGGAAATTCTCTTGCAATCATTGTAACTTTCATAAATACCTCACCCTGTCCCTCTCCTAATTAGGAGAGGGAACTACTGTGTTTCTTTTGAGTTGAGAAAAACTGCTTTTCTTTTCAACCTTTGGTGTTAAATTAAAAATCAAAACTTAAAAATAAACTCCCTTATCTTATCCTTAACCTTCTCAATATCTTCAAATATTTCTTTATTTCTAATTCGTAAAGTCCGATAACCCTTATTAGCAAAATATTCATCCCTCATTCTATCTTCTTGTTGATGAAAGTCGTGATACTCTCCGTCTACCTCTATTATAATCTTCTTAGAAGCATAGTAAAAGTCTAGTATCTTTTTATCAAATGGAACCTGAAGACGAAATTTTAACCCGAAAAACTTTCTGTTCCGCAAAACCTGCCATAATAACTTTTCTGCCTCTGTTTCTATCTTCCTTAAATCTCTGGCTACTTGCAAAAGTTCTTCAGAATATTTTCTGTGCATTTTACTTCACCCTATCTCTTTCCTAAATAGGAGAGAGAACTAATTTTGTTCGTATGTCGCTTAATTAACTCTACATTTCTATCAATGGAAGAAAAGCTTCTTTCTTTCCCTTCTCCTGGATAGGAGAGTCCCCGTGTACACGGGGATAGGGATGAGGTTAAAATTATACAATTTTAAAAATCATTGCAGGCTCATCATTTGGATTCAGTTCAACTTCATTCTCACTACCTTTCCATTTGAAACCCTTTCCTGTTAAAAGTTCTTCAATATCATACTCTTCATTCTCAGAAATCCTGAATTGATTAATCGGCAATCTCAGGATACTTTTATGAGTATTAAATGGGTCTAAATTCACTGCAACAAAAACTGAATTTTTCTTATCATAGGAAGTCTTTCCATAAAAAATCACATTTTCATCAGAAGAATCATAAAATTTTAGATTTCTGTAATAATGAAGTGCTGAATTTTCTCGTCTTATTCTATTAAGTTTTGTGATGTAATCTTTTATATTTCCCGGACGATCCCAATCCCAGACCTTATATTGATATTTTTCAGAATTCATATATTCTTCTGTGCCTGGAATTACCTTATTTTCGCAAAGTTCAAAACCATTGTAGATTCCATAAATAGATGATAATGTAGAAGCAAGAACAATTCTCAATTTAAATGCTGGCTTGCCACCCTTTTGTAAAATCAGCATTAATATATCAGGGGTGTTGGTAAACAGATTTCCTCGAAAATAATATTTCATCTCAGATTGAGTAAGTTCTGTTAAATATTCAGTTAACTCCTCTTTGGTATTTCGCCATGTAAAATATGTGTATGACTGCGTAAATCCAATTTTTGCTAAAAACTTCATCATCGTGGGTTCAGTGAATGCCTCAGCTAAAAAAATAGTTTCAGGATATTCAGCTTGAATTTCTTTTATCAGCCATTCCCAAAATTCGACCGGTTTTGTGTGTGGATTATCTACGCGAAAGGTTTTCACACCTTGTTCTATCCAGAAGAGAAAAATTGATTTCATCTCATTCCACATTTCTTCCTTATTTTCCGGATAGAAATTAAAAGGATATATATCTTGATATTTTTTCGGGGGATTTTCAGCATATTTAATTGAACCATCATCATTATAGAAAAACCATTCAGGATGGTCTTTCACATAAGGATGGTCTGGGGAACAGGTCAAGGCAATATCCAGCACCACTTCAATTTCTATTTGATTTGCTTTTTTAACAAATTTATTGAAATCACTCAATGTGCCAAGTTCTGGATTCACTGCTTTATGCCCACCAAATTCATTACCTATTGAAAATGGACTGCCAGGGTCATTTGGTCCGGCTATAAGAGAATTATTTGGTCCTTTCTTATTCGTGTGTCCTATTGGATAAATCGGAGCAAGATAAAGGGTATCAAATCCCATTTTTTTAATTTCAGGTAGTCTTGCTCCCATATCTTTAAATGTCGCACTTTTACCTTCAATTTTTCCTTGAGACCTGGGCCACATTTCATACCAGGTAGCAAAGCGTGCTTGGGGACGCTGAAAATATACTGTGGAAAATTTATCAAACTTGATTTTATTTATATCTAAAGTAGCTTCAATCGTATAAAAATATGTACCAACCTGTTCAGCAATAAATTCTCCCTTGAATTTATCTTTCTCAATCGGATGCATTTCAACAGATTGCCAATGATTATCACTTTTTTTACTATATTGTAAATAGAGCTTACAAGGTTTTTCATCAGAATCTATTGAAGCGGTAACACAAAAAGGAATGTCAATCTCCCATTTTACAGGATATTTGCCTTTATCTATCTGAGGTGAAATATCTTTGATATCAATTTTTCCTTTTCTCATATTTTTTAATAAATTTTTTATGTTTTTCAATGTCAATATTTTTTTGATTGTAATTTTCTTTCCAATATATCATTTGATTGTATATATTAATTGTTATAAATCGATTTTATACAATGAATATATCTTATTATCAGTTGTAAAATAGTGATACCCCAGAGAGGATTCGAACCTCCGACCAACGGTTTAGGAAACCGCTGCTCTATCCTTCTGAGCTACTGGGGCAGAATTGGTTGAATCAGTTAAATCGGTTAAATCAGTTCAACCACTTCAATCCCCGATTAAATTGGGGACAACCAGTTCAACCAATTAAACAAATTAAACCACTTCAATCAATTATGTCAATTTTATCTGCTGATAAGAATTTTATTTCTTTGTTATCGATTTTCAATATCAGCTCACCTTTTTCAGAAATGCTAAATGCTTTACCTTTATATTTGTTTTTATGAATACTAATTGAAACAACTTTTCCGTATAGATAATCATATTTTTGGTAATATGGTTTAAAAGGATGTAAATTTTCTTTTAAATATATCGGAAGTTCTTTTTCAAATTGTTGTAAATATTTATGTAGAAAAATTTTTAGTTTAAGTTTCGTATTTGATTCAATATATACCGATGTTGCTAATTTAGTAATTTCTTTTGACATACTTTTTTGGTTTAGATTTACCCCAATTCCAATAATCGATGTATTTCCAAGATTAGAACAGAGAATTCCAGCTAATTTTTTGTCTTTCCAGAATATATCATTTGGCCATTTTATCATTAATGGAGCATCAGGGAAAAAGTGTAAGAGAATTTTATGTAGAATAATGCTGGTGAAAATTGTTACTGATGAATTGAAATTTTGGTTTGGAAATATCTGTGTGAACCATAATCCACCTTTTTCGGAAATCCATTCTCTATTTAAGCGACCGATTCCTGAAGTTTGAACTTTTGCAACTAATGCAATATTTTTTGAAATCTTTCCGCTTATGATAAGCCTTTTGGCTTCCAAATTAGTAGAGTCTATTTTATTATAAAATTTTATCTTCATTTATTTACACTTTTTAAATAAACTGCCACTGCAACTGCTGGTATTCCTGTTATGCCACTTTATAAAATCAGCATTGCATCACCATAACTATAAAATCTGAAGTTTTCTTTAATTGCCTTTTGATAAGCAGTCATGATAAAGTCATAACCAGCAAATGCAGACACAAGCATAAGCAGAGTGGATCTTGGCAAATGGAAATTAGTGATCAATTTATCTACAATTTTGAATTTGTAATCAGGATAAATAAAAATATCAGTACATTTCTTACCTGAATTTAATTTTCCATTTTGGAAAAAGCTTTCTACAGTTCGCACTGTAGTTGTTCCAACTGCCACAATTTTCTTATTTCCTTTTCTTGCTGAATTTATTTTATCAGCAGTATAAGGTGATATTTCACAATACTCCTTATGCATTTTATGGTCTTCTATTCTTGGTGTAGAAACAGGACGAAATGTGTCTAAACCGATCTTTAGATTTACGGTTACAATTTTTGTGCCTTTTTTTTTGATATTTTTTAGCAGATTATTATTAAAATGCAAACCAGCTGTTGGGGCTGCTACAGAACCATCTTCTTTTGCAAAAACAGTCTGATAGCGAGTTTTATCTAATCTTGTATCATCTCTCTTAATATAAGGTGGAAGTGGCACTTTACCAATTTTTTCTAATATATCAAAAAAATCT
>DAOVPZ010000094.1 GCA_030628975.1 Candidatus Cloacimonadota bacterium | reverse complement strand
CTTGTTATCGGAATGGCATTGCATAATATTCCAGAAGGATTGGCAATCGGGGTTGGGTTTGCTTTAACTCCTGAACTTGGAATTATGATAGCAGTGGGAATTGCAGCTCAAGATGCTCCAGAAAATATCGCTACAATTGTTCCATTGTATGCTTTGACTAAAAAGAAAATGAAATCCTTTATTATCGTAACCATAACAATATTGTTTGAATTACTTGGCTTTATTTTTGGCTACTATCTTTTGAAAGGAACATCTTTAAATCTATTAGGTGTCACACTTGCACTTGCAGCCGGATTTATGACCTATATTTCTGTAGAAGAACTAATTCCAGCAGCACAAATAAAACAGAATCCGAAAGGAGGGATTGTTAGTCTAATTTTAGGAGTAATATGTGTGTTGTTAATTGGTTCTTTATGTTAAATCAAAAATGCGAGAAGTTTTATTAAATTATACTACTAATTCAAAAATTCTTGCCTTTTCTTAGAAAAAATAAGAAAGAACTTGACATATTTTTTTTCAAATTGAGAATGCGTCTGATTCTCATTATAAATAAGGAGAAAAAATGAATAAAGTAAAATCTATGATTTACTTTGTATGCCTTTTGCTAACTTTCAGCTTCTTTACAAAGATAGAAAGTGCAGAAAGTTCTCTAACTGAAGTTGTCACTGAGCAAAAGGTCATCAGCAAACTATCACCTATCCTGATTTATGATGAAGACGACCTGCTTGAAATATCAATAGAAGATGTTGGAAAATATCATGGAGATGTGTGCCTTTGTCTCACACTTGCATTCAGAGCAACGCAACTGGCTATTTCACAATTATGGCAAGATGAAATATCCAAAAGAGGTGATTTCAAAATAATTAGTGCCTGCCCAACCCCAGGAAGTAAAGATTGTCTTGAATTCATTACTCGGGTAATAACAAGAGGGAATGGTAATGATTTTAAACTTGAACTTCCAACAGGAACTGATATTGAAAATATGACAAGTGATAATTTCGCCTTCCTCTTTATCCGGAAGTCAACCAATGATTTTATTAGAATCCGAATGAAAGAAGGACTTTTTCCTGACGGATTCTTTGAACTGCGAAAGATTGTTAAATATGGAAAAAAATTTACCGCGGAAGAGGAAGAGAGTTTTTGGGCGACCAAGCGGGAGCTTATACAAAAATTTATGACCTTGCCAATAATGTCGATTTTTGTAGTTGAATAATAATGATAAAGATAAAATCAAGGATACGAAATTCTAACAAATAAATAAAAAAAATGAAAAAAAACTTGATAAGTATATTTTATAAATGAGAATGTGTCGCATTCTCACAAGAATAATGAAAAACTAAATGAAATAGGAGTTAAGTCATGAGTAAAAATGTAAAGACATTAATATCATTAATAATATTTGTATTAATAATCGATGTCTTAAACGCAACCGAATTAGAACTGCCTGAAATTCATACAAACATTGTTTTACAAACCGATACTTATTTTGGAGATGATGTTGTCATTCAAGATTCATCCTGGCAGGGCACTTTTGAAAATACTATCTATAAAGTCCCTGATAGCAAATTTGCTGTTCGGAGTGTAATGATAGAAGTAATTGGTAAATTCGGTAAGAAAATTGAATACAATATGGAATTTGGTATGTCAACCTGTCCTTTCTCAGGAGCGGAAACAGGTTTTGGACTGAAGGAAGCAGGTGTGTTTTATAGACCTTTCGAATGGATAAGACTTGGCCTTATGAAGGGACATATTATGCGCGGGTTTGAAATTCATCAATGTTGCACAGAAGTGATAACAGTAGAAAAACCACATTCCGGTGCTGCATTTATAGGTCAATGTCATGCTACAGGGGTTGTTGTGGAAGCAGACTATGATATTTCTGAATCAATGGGCTTTTCCACACAACTTGCTTTTTTAAATGGATTCAACGGAGAATCCTTTGATAAAGAATATGATAGGAATATTGGTCTAATTTTCCGAACCCCTTTACCAAGATTATCAATATGTGGCTACTATAACGACATTAAGCAAGACCTGGGGAAAACTGACCCAGTTACTTATGAGCCTATTTATGAAAAAAGTAATAGAATGGGATTCGGTGCCGAATTTGATTTCTACAATATCTTTGTACGTGGAGAGTATTACACTGGAAAAGGATTTTCCGGAAAAACAGTTCCAGATTCCATTAAAACTGCCAATGATCTTAAAATGAACGCATTTTATGTTGAAGGAGCATACACCATCAAAACAAACTGGGATATAATTCCTTATATCCAACCTTATTTTATGTTTCAGTCATGGAATAAAGCTTCAAATGTTGATGGTTATTATTGGGATAACACAGCTACCTTTATTGATGATACTATTTATTGCGATGATTTTGTTTCCAGCTATTTTACAGCTGGTATTACTATCGGATTGGATGAAGAACACACCAAACTGAAAATTGATTATGAGGTGCCTGTGGATGTTCCTGATAATGAATTTAAGGAAGCAAAAAAACTAATAGTTAGACTTCAGGGTGGTTTTTAATCACGATTAAAAACTAAAAAAATGTCCCGACAAGTCCAGATAATTCGGGATAAATCGGGAAAAGGAGAAAAAATGAAAAATTACTTAGTATTAGCTTTAACCGTATTATTAATTGGAATTACAGCAGTTGCAAATGCAGATACAATCTTTATGGAACCTTGCGATGATATGTATACTGATGTAGAACATCCAACCACACTACCAACATCTGATCAATTATGGGTAGCTGAATTTTCACCTGCTGGACATTTTGAGCGCATTATGATTAATTTTGACTTAAGTGAATTAGAAAATGCAATTATTGAAAATGCGACTCTACATCTTTATCGTTTATTTTCATGCCCTATGACAGGAACGACAGCCACAAACTTTTATGCTATCATTGAAGAATGGAATGAAGAAACTTGGGACCCTCATACGCACATTCAATATAATTCTTATGTATGGACTTCCTTCACTTTTAGTGGCCCCGGTGGGAATTATGGTATGTGGTTTGCGGTAGATATTACCAATCTTATTCAAGCCTGGGTTAATAGTCAGATAGAAAATCACGGATTTGTAATTAGAGCCTTATCTGGAAACAGATTTAGTAAATTCTATTCAAAAGAATATTCAAATCAAAATATGCATCCTTATCTTGAAGTTATCTATACACAAGAAGCCATAGATGAGAATGATATTCCAGTTCCAGCAATCAACATTGAAAATTATCCTAATCCATTTAATCTGGAAACAACAATTTCATTCAATCTTCCGAAAAGTGGTAATGTGAAACTTACTGTTTATAATTCAAAAGGACAGATTGTAAAAACATTAGTTGATAGCTACTTAAATGTTGGTGAGCATAGTATCGAATTTGATGCTTCAGATTTAACCAGCGGAATTTATTTCTATAAAATGCAAACCGATGATTTCAGCAAAATTAAAAAGACAATTTTGCTTAAGTAACCACTAATGATTATAAAAAGTAAGATATTGGTCTAAAACTATTCAGCTGAATAGTTTTAGACCATATTAATTTTTTTATTGACATATTTTTTTGTTGATTAAATTTTATTATAAATAGAAATGTAATTTTGTAGATTTATTTTATGTCATAACATAGCAAAATGCATTATCAAATTATGTTAGGCTTTTATGTATGCATAAACTTAATTGTAAAAAACAAATGGAAAAACACATTTTGATATGTATTACAACAATTATAATATTACTGACATTTTGCGATGCAATAGCACTTCCACCGCCAAAGTATATTGAGGAATCAAAGGCTAAAGCTGACCTTATAATTATTGGGAAGACCACTAAAATTGATTCAGTAGTGGATATAAAAGGTTACGAATTATTCAGTATAGGTATCAACCCCATAGTGGTGCTGAATGTCAAAGACAAAGAGAAAGATATACGGAAATACAGAGATTCTACACTCTATATTATCTTTTCCAAACCGAGGGAGCCTGATGATAATGATAATGAAAAAAAAATCGTTTTCGGTAATTATGGACCTACCACACCTCAACCCAGGGAGGAAGAAACAATTCTCATATTCTTGAAAAAACATTTAAAAGAAGGTTATTTCTTGTTGGCGGGAGGGAGCTATGGTTATATCTGTCTAGACACTGATTCCTCAGAAGAGTTGATAGAACTCAAGAAGGAAATCGAGCTGTATCGTGAATGGTGCAGGCAAATTAAGAATGTAGAGATAAGAAAAACTATGGATAGCTACTACAAGAAAACTTTAGACTTCCTTGAAGAAAATATTAGGAGGAAAAAATGAAAACAATGAAAGTATTTATCGCAATGAGTTTGCTTTCCCTTTTGATGTTATCCCCTTCCATATCATTTGCACAGCTTACCGGAATTAAGTATATTGGGGGAACTACTCCTGATTATACAAATCTTGAGAATGCAATCAATGCTTTAAATGCCAATGGCGTTGGAACAGGTGGCGTAACTTTCTTAATCCGTGATGGTACTTATAATGAAAATGATAATCTAATTATTCTCGATGTTACAGCAACCGAATCAAATCCTGTTATATTCCAACCTGATGCTGATGCTACAGTTGAAATTAACATTACAATAACAGGAGATAATAGCTGTGGCTTTAAAATCCATAATTCAGACTATATTACCTTTAATGGGACTCCTTATGGTTCTTATGATGATAGTAGGAACATGACCATCAATGGCATCCGTAATAATGAGGATGATGTTTTTGTCCTCTGGATAGCAAACGGTTCAGACAACATCACATTGGAAAATCTGATAATAAACAGTGTAAGTGAAGCAACCGATACAGGTTGGTCAACTCCTGTTTATTGTTCAACTTATGAGGTACCATCACCTTTAGTTGGTATGGATTCGTTTACGCTTTCCAACTGCGAAGTTATTGGTGGTTCTACTTATGGTGTTTTTATGGATGGAGATACTGGTATTCAACTGTCCAACTTCAATGTTATAAATACTAATATTCATGATTTTCAAAAATATGGCATTCACCTTTTAACAGATATTATCAACTGTAATGTAGAAGGAAATGAAGTTTATCAAACTTTTGATGAGGCAAGAAGTTCTGTTTACGGTATAAGAGCTGGTTCATCAAGCTGCATCGGAACTACACGAATCCATCATAATTATATTCACGATTTGAAGCATAGTGAGCAAGCAGGAACTCGTGGTATAT
>DAOVPZ010000006.1 GCA_030628975.1 Candidatus Cloacimonadota bacterium | reverse complement strand
GTAAAAATAATGACTCTTACCTCAGCAACCACTCTTTTACGAAATTTTCTTCTTATAGCTGTTTATGTAGTAATTATGTTCAGTCTTAGCTGGCAACTAACCCTGATTACATTGGTTGTAGTGGTGCCAATATATTTAGCAGTTGGAGTTATTGCCAGAAAAATGAAGAAATATAGTCGCCGAGTTCAGAAAAAATTTGCTGATATTACTTCTATATTGCAGGAAGCAATTTTGAATATCAGAATTGTATTGGCATTTGCTATGAGAGATTATGAAAAATTGCGGTTCTATAAAGAGAATAAGAAGTTATACCGTAGGTCAGTTAAAATGGTTAGAACTGGTGCCCTGGCTACACCCTTTACAGAATTTATGGGGGTACTTATCACTTTTGTACTTATAGGATATGGTGGAAGTTTAGTAATAAATCCGCATAATCCTATGACAGCAGGGTTGTTTTTTCTGTTTTTGGCATTGTTACTTTCTACTTTACATCCATTGAAAGAGTTATCAGGTGTTTATACCCAAATAAATAAAGGTTTGGCTTCAGCAGAAAGAGTTTTTAGCGTGATTGATGAACCAGTTTCTATAAAGGATAAGGAAAATGCCTTGAAAATTAAAGAGTTCCAAGGTAATATCAGATTTAATCACCTGTCTTTTCAATATCCTACTACAGATGAAGTGCTTAAGGATATAAACTTCAAAGTTGATAAGGGAGAGGCAGTAGCGTTTGTAGGTTCAAGCGGAGGCGGAAAAACCACATTGATGGACCTGCTTATCCGTTTTTACGATCCAACAGAAGGGAATATTACCATTGATGGAAAGGAAATCAGAGATTACAAAATAGATGACTGGCGTAATCTAATGGGTATAGTTACACAAGAGGTTATTCTTTTTGATGATTCTGTTGCGCATAATATTGCTTATGGTAGGTTAGATGCTCCTATGGAAGATATAGTCAAGGCAGCCAAAGTCGCTAATGCCCACGATTTTATTTTGGAATTGAAGCAAGGGTATGGTACTATGATTGGTGAAAGAGGAGTTAGACTTTCTGGGGGTCAGAGGCAGAGACTGGCAATTGCAAGGGCAATTCTGAAAAATCCACAAGTCTTAATTTTTGATGAAGCCACCTCTTCTTTAGACAGTGAGTCTGAATTTCTGGTTCAGGAAGCGATTAACAGGTTGATGAAAGATCGCACAACTTTTGTTATTGCTCACCGGCTTTCTACAATAAGAAATTGTAAGCGGATTATGGTTATAGATAAAGGTGAAATAATTGAGCAAGGAACTCATGAGAAGCTTTTGGCTAAGGATGGACTTTATAAAAAATTGTATGAGATGCAGTTTAGAAATAGTGTGGAAAAGAATTAAATCTCATTAGCAATTTTAAGTAGAAATATGTCTCAATCTAAAAAAAGCACATACTGTCATCGTTTATGGGACGAAATTTTTATTAATGAATGGGGAAATATTTATAGTTGTTGCCATCAAAGACCTTGTAAATTCGGGAATATTAAGAATATTAAATTAATAGATGTAGTGAATTGTGACAAAATTAAAAATTATCGTGAAAAATCTTTAAAAGGAAAACTTCACTGTTTCAAACACTGCAATTTATTACATAAAAGAGAACTATTAAATCTGAAATCATCTTCTATAATTGATTATAGTGAGCTAAAACGGATAAAAATCTCATTTGGGCAGGGATGTAATATTAATTGTATTATGTGTTGGCAAAATAGTAAATCAAAGAGAAACATGGATTATAAGAAAATAGCTGAAAATGTTGATATTACGCCTTTTGAAAGCATTGAGATTCTAGGCGGAGAGCCACTTTTTATTCCATCTGCAAAGAAATTTTTTGACTATATAACTTCAAAAGGAAAGAAGGTTTCTCTTCTCACCAATGGGACTCTTATCAATAAGAAATGGGCTGAAAAAATTGCCTTGCACTCTGACTTTATAAATATTTCTCTTAATGCTGCGACAAAAGAAACTCACGAATTTATTAACAGGGGTTCCAGATGGGAATCGGTTTTAAACAATATTCAGAAACTCCATAATGCACGTGAAGTATTAAAAACCAATTTACACATCTACGGGCATATGACTATTGTAAGGCAGAACTTAATGGAAATTTCTATGTTTATTGAGAGGTTTCGGGATTTTGGTTTTGATACCATTGAATTTGGATTTGATTTTCGTGTTCCTTTTTATTTGAAATTGCATCCAAAGAAAAAGAGAATAATTCGTCTAAATGTAAAGGAAGCTTTAGAAAAATGTAAAGATAATTCTTTGGTTGACACTCTTAGGCTACAAAAATTGGGCATTGCTTAAAAGATATGAAAAAAATTTCCTTATCTGAAACTTGATTTAGTCATAAAACCTAACAGAAACCTCATCAATAGTTTCATCTTCTTTTAGCAATTTAATAAAATTTATTGTAACCACAAATCCAGTTGTGTAATTCTCTTTTAATTTTGATGTAATTATTTTTGAACCAATTTCAAGATTCCCAGAATAAAGTCTAACGACGACTTTTCTTTTAATAAAAAAATCTGCTTTATTATCAATCTCAAAATAGATCTGTGCTAAGGCTGGGGATAAGCTCTCAATTTCAATATTTTTCACTTCTAAGTATTTATTTAATTGTGTATGACAATATCTCGTCAGAATCAAACCCAAGATCGAACCCAATATAAGTATTATCCATATAGGTCTTGGCACTCTTAATTTTTTGAGGGTTGCTCACCCGGTCTTTTTACTCTAAACATATTTATCTTTTAACTCTCTTATACTGGAATGATAAACAAATTTGTAAAATTAGGATAATTTTTGCAAGTTTTTTAGAAAAATTGTTTGACAAATAAAATAATACTTAATTTTTTTATATTTTGATTTTATAAAAGATAGATATTTAATTTAGGATGAATATTATGAAGCTAAGATATAAGGGTATTATGTTGCAAATTCGCAAGTCAACACTAGGTTAGATATATTATAAACATATTATTTAGAAGATTATATGAATTGGTATATAAATCAGTTGGTGCATCTAATTTTACAAAATTATCTTTCAATAATGCGACGACATAGAATTAACTCCATTTGTTCTATTGAACCAGCATTAGGGCATTCACTTGAACAAGTAGCAAATAACTCATTTAATTCGAAGGAATTGAAGTGGATCGAACAAATCGAAGATTACCGTCGCTTAGCCTTGAATACAACAACATCCATTGAGGTAGAGTATTTGGGGGCAGGTCACTTTCCATTTAGGTCTAGATATCAAAAAAAATCAACATACAATACACATCAAAGGACGATAGCAAAAATTGCCCGTTATAGTAGCACTCAAAAATTTGGGGGTTCATTTCTGTTTTCATTAATTCGACATTATCAACCAACAGTAGGAATAGAATTAGGAACATCTATTGGTATTTCTGCTTCATATCATGGCGCTGCTTTGGCATTAAATGGGTTTGGAAAACTTATTACGATTGAAGGAGCAAATAACATTGCTGAATATGCAAGGAATCAGTTATCCCGCCTTGGCCTCTCATCAGTTATGGTCGTTACAGGTCGATTTGAGGATGTATTAAAAGATATCTTGAAAAAATATGGACCAATAGATTATCTATTTATAGATGGTGATCATCATTTTCAAGCCACAATAAACTACTTTAATATCTGTTTGCCATCCTTTAGACCACATGGAATAGTTGTGGTTGACGATATTTATTGGTCTAAAGGTATGCGGAATGCATGGCGCACTTTATGTAATTATCCTCAAGTAAAAATAGGAATCACTCTTTTTACAATGGGGATATTAGTACTTCAAGATCTTCAGGGGTTAAGGAAGTTATATAGATTGTGAATTATTGTTTCCTTAATTTTATAATTATAGCAGAAGAAACATAATACATGCTACCTAACAAATCCTTCTATTCTACGCAAAAATTGTTGCATATTTAAAAATTTGAAGAGTTTTGAATGAGACTTTTGATTTTTATGAATATTAATGAAATGCTAATCGGGATGGCTGAAGTCTGCCCTTAGGCTTTCAACCTCCAAACTCATCCGTCCTCCGTCCCGATTAGATCCATTCTCCGCAGTATACATTCTCCGTAGCAGGCTACTGCGAAGGATGAACTACGAAGGATGAATCGGGGCTTCGGAGGATGGATAATTTGTAATTCTTAATTTTTTAAGGGTTTCCCTCTTGGTCTTTTAACTCTCTTATACTGAAATGATAAACAAATTTGTAAAATTAGGATAATTTTTGCAAGTTTTTTTAAAAAAATGTTTGACAATATTTTTTGGAACTTCTATTTTTTTAACTAAATTATGAAGCATTTGGGAAAGTTAATGTCATAGATAGGAATTTGTTTTATAGTGTGCTAACTTCAAAAATAGGGTTTTATATGTTGTTTGTTTCAGTCTAATATATGTTAGAATGCTCGGAAGAATTATTGATTGTTGTTCTGGACTAAATTTTCTGCTGGCAAAATCCACAGGAAATAGATGAAATTATAAGAGTAAAGAAGATGTTGATATTATAACATTAACTATGAGGTAATAAAATATTAAGGAGGAAAAACAATGGCAGAACAGACTTTTTTAGAAGAAGGTGTAGTGACAGTAACAAATTCACGATTTGTTGTTCCAGGTCAAACATATGCAATGAGTGGAGTAACTTCAGTTAAATCTACCGTTTACAATCCTTCAAGAATAGGTCCCATTATCCTTATTGTTTTAGGAATATTAGGAATGATTATTGGTGCTAAATCAGGTGCTCTTCCTGGCGGTATAATTCTTTTAGTAATAGGTATAGCTTGGTGGGTGCTGAAAAAGCCTAAATACTCAATTATGTTAAGTAGTGCTTCTGGCGAAGTCGAAGCCCTAACCAGCAAAAATAAAGGCTTTATCTTACGAGTTGTAGACGCAGTCAATGAAGCAATTATTGCTAGAGGATAGAATGATTTGTGCTAACTTGTAGAGTTTTTTGTTTTAATGGTATTAAGAGCATTCTAACAATCGTTTCACCCTGTTAGATTCCCGAGTGCCGAGAATACGGCATCCCTGATTTATCGGGTCTGGCAGACCATCTAACAGGGTGAACTTGACCCCGTGAAATAGCGGCAGTTTATTGCGGTTGCGTGAATTAGTTTTCTCTATCTTTTGGTTTTTACAGTTATCTCAAAACTTTTTTATTATTTCACAGGGGCAGGTAAGCTTTTCCGTTAACCTTCCCAATTCCAACTATATAATCCTCAATTCTTGATTAACGATTTCCCGGTCATCTCCTCCGGCTTATCAATAATTAAAATATCTAACATTGTAGGCGCAATATCAGCAAGTTTGCCATCATCTCGTAAATTTAAATCTGTTTTGTCTTTACAACAAAATATAATAGGAACATCATTCATAGTATGAGCAGTAAAAATATTTTCGTTTTCATCAAGCATCTTTTCTGAATTACCATGGTCAGCAGTAATTAGATAATTGTAATTATTTTTTTCAACCACTTCTACAATTCTACCAACGGAACGGTCGACAGCTTCTACCGCCTTTACAGCAGCTTCAAAAACTCCTGTATGCCCCACCATATCACAATTTGCAAAATTTAGAATTATCACATCATACTTTTGTGAATTAATTTCCTTTATTACTCTATCCGTTACAAGGTATGCACTCATTTCTGGTTGCAGGTCATAAGTTGCAACTTTGGGGGAATGAATAAGAATTCTATCCTCATTTTTAAATGGCTTTTCAACTCCACCATTAAAGAAGAATGTAACATGTGCATATTTCTCAGTCTCAGCAATTCTTAGTTGTCGCAAACCATTATTTTGTAAAACCTCACCAAGAATATTTGTTAATTTTATTGGTCTAAATACTACATTTACGAACTCATTAAATCTTACATCATATTGAGTTATTGTTGTAAAAAGAAGGTTATTAATTTTTTTGATTTTAAACTTATTAAAGTCAGGGCAGACAAAGCTATTCGTAAGTTGACGAGCTCTATCAGCACGGAAGTTGAAAAAAATAATTGCATCATTATCAGATACAGTTGCAATAGGGTTTCCTTTTTCTTTTATAACTGTTGGAATGACAAACTCATCGGTAATATCATTTTCATAACTTTCTTCCATAATTGCGACAGGATCGGTTCCATCATTCCCTTTTCCAAATACAATCGCTTTGTATGCTTTTTCAATTCTTTCCCATCGATTGTCTCTATCCATTGCATAGTATCGTCCTGAAATTGTAGCAATTTTGCCAACGCCAATCTGGCTACGGCTTGATTCGCCAAGACGAGTTTCTTTTGCTTTTTCCTGAAATTGTTTTATAAAACCAACCCCACTATGAGGAAGAGTATCCCTGCCATCCATAAAAGCATGAAGATATACTTTATTAAGATTATTATTTTTTGCTAATTTCAGTATAGCCCATAGATGGTCAAATGAACTATGCACACAGCCATCAGAAAGCAATCCAAAGATGTGTAAAATTGAATTGAAATTTATACAATGTTTGATAGCTTTCATCAATTCCGGATTTTTGAAGAATGTGCCATCTTTTATACTCAGATTTATTTGTGTAATATATTGATAAACAATTCTTCCTGCTCCAATATTGAGGTGTCCAACCTCAGAATTTCCCATTTGTCCTTCTGGTAAGCCAACTGCATTTCCAGAACATTTGAGTCTTGTCCAGGGTTTTGTTGCAAATAGCTTATCCAGATTTGGAGTTTTTGCAGCTTTGATGGCATTACCTTTTACTTCGTCGGATAAGCCAAAGCCGTCCATTATGATTAGCATTACTTTATTTTTCATCTGAAAATCCTTTCGCCACAAAGGCACAAAGACACGAAGAAAATAAATATATACTCTCATTCCCAAGCCCCAGCTTGGGAATGCATATCACCTTAATATTATATGGAGTAGCCGACTCCGTCGGCTTAATAAGGCGAGAGGCTCGCCTACTCCAAATAATCTCTGAAATTTTCATGCTCCTTTGTGTCACGATTTATCGGGAAACGGAATGTGTAATTCTTGTTTTTATCTAACCTCTATACAGATTTAATCAGAATCTTGTCTCAATTTGCATTTTAATCTGTTGAGATTTTTCTAACTTTTTCTCCTTCCAGATTTTTTCTGAGTATTTCATCTGTAAAGAAAGATGTTTACCAAGATCGTACTTTAATAAGATATATCCGAATATTCCATCACCTTTGAATTGAGAATTAAGCATAATTCCATCCAGGTCATTTTCATACATATATAGGATGATATCCGCGGTGTGGTATTGGCAGATACGGATGTAATTCGTAAGTTTGGGAGAGAAGCGGAATTTTATGTCTTGATAAAACAGTATTCCGGAATCATATTTATTTCCGTTTTTATATTGGTGAAATGTATATTCGCTTCGTAGTTTTATTTCTACTTTGGGATTAATAATTTGCCACCAATCAACACGAAAGGTATTTCTTTCGATTTGATAAATTTTACTGTCATCAGATATAGTCCTCCAGCGTTCTGACTGCTTTTGATGGAAAGTTAGACGAATCTTAGAAGTCTTCCATTTTTTCTCAAATTGTAGGAATTTATCAAAACCATAAGTCGGCATATTCTCCCGAGACCTCTGTTTGGGAAATTTGTAAATATCAAGATACATATCTAATTTTGAACGAGCAAAAGGGCGAAATGATATTCCGTAATAAATTCCTGTCTCATTATCAAAATTTCCACTTGTATGAAATGGATTTCCATGAAAGGTTGGGAAATATTTATCATAGTTTCTGAATATTATTAGATTTTCAAAATTCTCCTTTTCCCAGAAAAGTCCCAAAAGATATGATTCCTTCTTTTCAGCAATAGCACCCTCACCGAAAAAGTTGAAATTATCTAATTTGAGGTTATAATTTAACCCAAAAATGTTTTGTTCCTGTTTGATATTCAAATCAGAAAATGGCAAACTGTATTTAGTATTGATAGCTGTAATGCCTATCCGATCCCCGCCGCGGGGATTACCATAAGAGAGATGAGCACCATAAATCTTTTCGGTTATTTTATCCTTTTTTTCTTTTTCAGTTTCAGTGCGATGGAATCCTGTTATGTAAATGCTTTTTATAAAGCCATCTTCAATATTAGCATCCAATTTGTAATTTGAATAAAAAGGAATAAGACCAAATTTGCCAATCTTTAGATTAATTGCACTCCCAAATAAAGAATTGACCTCGTTTGTACTTGTATATGATTTGATATTTGAGAAGTTTTTAATGGGTTGGTGTGTTGCATTTCCACCTTTTGAGAGTCCCAATTTCGGTGCAAAAGTAATTCCTTGACCAAATGCTAATCTGTAATTCCCAATTACAATTTTATTAAGGAATCCAAGTTTTTCTGTTACAAGGCTTCCTGTATAAAAATCCCAAAAATCTTTTTCTCCCTCATCCTTTTGTGAAATAAAATGTATTCTATAATTTCTCCAACTTATTGTATGTTTTTGATAGAATTTTATAGTTTCATAAAAAGTAGTATCTTGAAAAATTGAACCATTTTGTGAATGGAATTTATATTGAACTCTAATTCTATTTCGAAAATGCATTGGGGATGGGTTTCCAAATGAAATATATGGAAGGATTTCTTCAATAGTATCTTCTGGGATTCCAGCTTTTCTAAGTTGTTTCTTGTTTGTTATCTTATTTTGATTTCTAAATTGTATAATATTTTCAATCTGAATTGGAGAAAGCCATGGGAGTAATATCAAATCTTTATAATTTGCATGGTTAATATTGAGCTTGTTTTTTTTCAGATATTGCAGCTGGCTGTAGAGTTCGGTAATCTTATATGTTTCTTCTTCAGTTGAAAAAAGTTTTTCCATCTGGGCTTCGTCTTCTGCCCAAGCTTGGTTAAGTAAAAAAATTAGAGTGATGGTATAAAGAATCTTCTTCATTTACTCCACTGATAGCATATTGTAAAGTAGTGAGCCAACTCCAACATCTGATGAGTTTTGAACCCATAATTTATTCTTAGATTGCTGATATTAAATTCTAATCCAGCAGATAATCGGTTGTTAGTCGGCTCAGTATGGAATCCGCTTAAAATTCCAAGTGCTTTAAAAGGATAATAAACAACTCCAAAGTGAAAAGAAAAATCATATCCAAGCTCTTTTACAACGCATATACCGGATTTTAGATTATCATAAATTTGATAAGTAATCCCTGTTCGACTTTCTTGTGGGAGATCATCATTTCCAATTTTGCTGAAACTAATATTAGAAAATGAAGTAAAAAGTTTATATTTATCAACGATTGCAAGGATTCCAACATCAAATTGAGAAGCATTTTTATTATTCATAGTATAGACTTCATTTCTTAAAAAACGATAATCACAACCAATGGTGAAATTTTGTATGATGTTATAATTAACTGCCATTATAAATGTCTGTTCTTTGAATATCTCATTACCAAGTTCTTGAAATCCAGTAACAACATTAAATCTTCCGTAGCCATAACCAGTTACAGCATTTTTATACGACAGGTCACTAAGAGAAAATGGCACGAAATATGATGAGGATAAAGAAAGCTTCCTGTTAAAAACTGCTGGATTATAAAAAACAGAAGATGGACTTTCCTCAAAAGCAGATATATCAGAGACTGCAGCTAATTTTGCTGAAGGTGAAAGTTGAAGAAATGCTGCTGATAAAAAAGCTGGTATTAGAAGTAAAATAGTTAGAAATGTTGAATATTTCATAATTTCTGTTTCCTGAAAATCTTATTGAAAATGAATATTTAAAAAGTTGATAATCTGTCAATTTTTTTGATAATAAAAATATTTTTATATTCTAAAAAATTTATGAATATAAAAAGAAGCACATAAATCTTTAAATAAATTGACAGAAATATCACTTCAACATAAATTTTATAAAAAATATGGAGGTGAAACTTAGTGCCAAAAGTAATAATTAGGAATGGTGAATCTTTTGATATAGCTTTTCGTCGCTTCAATAGAAAGGTTCAAAAGGCAGGCATTCTTTCTGATATCAAGAAGAATCGTTATTTTGAGAAGCCAAGTGACAAAAAGAGAAGAGAATTAAACGCTACTTTAAGAAAGATAAAAAGAAATCAGAGATATAATAGGTAAATTAATAACCAATAACTAAATAATAACGGAGATCTCTTTAAATAAAATATGGGATTAGTTAATATTTTAGCTTATGCAATATTTATCCTTTTTGCAATTTTAGGGTTGAAATCGGGTTTTTTGGAAGGTTTATTACGATTGGTTGGCTGGATTTTTGCTTTAGCTTTTTCTTTTAAATTTGGACCTGCTGTTGCCAATTTTCTACAAAACTCATTCGCTATCCAAGGTAAAATCGTAAACCTTATTGGTGGAATTATCATATTTATTGTAGTTATAGTATTACTAAATATATTCGTTCGTTTCCTTAAAAAAACTGTTAATATTCTACACTTGGGATTTTTTGATAGAATCTTAGGTATAATTCTTGGTGGAGTAAAAGCTTTTATTTTGATATTCCTTATTATTTTTGTTGTTCAATGGCTACCAATAAGCGATAATAGCAAGGGAATGATTACTGATGCAAAAGTGGTCAAATGGGTAAGTGTTAATGCAGCAAGGATTTTATCAACTACTGGAATTGATAAGACGATTAAAGAAAACGAATTCTACAAAAAATTATTAGAAGAAATAAAGAAAAAGAAAAAGGATATTTTAGATCAGATAACCCAATATCCTCATAAATGAAAAACGCTTTTGAAGAATTAGAATTTTACAAAGTAAAAGCGTTAATAAAAAATTGTTGCACCTCAAGTTTAGGGGGAAAGTTAGTTGATCAACTTCAGCCACTTCAAAATAAATCTGAAATTGAAGAAAGGATAAATGAGCTAAGTGACTCATTTGAATTTCTATCCCCGGTTTCACGTGGACAGAAAAATAGTTTTCACCTCGAGGGATTAGCAGATACCAAATCATTGTTTCCACAACTGAACCACAAAGAGCATTTTACAATTCCAGAATTTTTACTTTTTGCTCATAATGTCAGAATAGCAAATAATCTTAAGAGAAATGAAGCAATAAAAGAGCGCAATTTTCCACATCTTTTTTCAATAGTTAGTAGCTTAGTAGCAACCACAAAATTAGAAAAGCTGTTTGATAAGACATTTGACAATAGGGGAGAAATAAAAGATAGTGCAAGTGACAATCTTAAAAGAATTAGGAGAAAAAGGCAGGTTACAAGAAAAAGGATATATTCACAATTAGAGGATATTTTAGAACAAAAACAGTATGAAAATATAATTCAGGATAGAATTATCACCATTCGGGACCAACGTCATGTAATACCTGTTAGAGAAGGTGGAGATAGAACTTTGAAGGGTCTTATTCATGGACGATCCAAAACAGGCTCTTCAATTTTTCTTGAACCCTTATCCATCCTTGATTTGAATAATTCATTAATAACGCTTGACGATGAGGAGAAGCAAGAAATAAATAAGATTTTAAACGAGCTTTTTAACACCTTACAAGATAAACATGAAATTTTATTTCAGAATCTCAAAATTTTACAAAAGATAGATTACCTTAATGCTTCTGCAAAGTATTGTTTTGAATTAGGAACTACTGTTCCAGAGATTTGTACTGAACCAATCATTAAACTTACAAATGCTCGCCATCCCTTACTGCATTCATCTATTGATAAAGATAAAATTGTCCCTTTCTCGTTAAATTTAGGAGATGACTATCGAACTCTTGTAATATCTGGAGTAAATACAGGTGGCAAAACAGTAACATTAAAAGCTATAGGTCTTCTTTCTGTTATGGCTCTATCCGGCTTAATGATTCCTGCGGAAAAAGCTGAAATTGGTATTTTTCATAATTTCTTTACGGATATTAATGATGAACAATCCATTGAGGATTCTATAAGCACTTTTTCTTCTCATATTAAAAAGTTAAGAATTATTTTAAATGAAGCTAATGAGAAAAGTTTAGTCTTGATTGATGAACTTGGTTCAGGCACAGATCCCGAAGAGGGTTCAGCACTTGCTCAAGCTATTCTGGAAAGATTAATTTCACAAAAGGTTAAAGTGATTATCACTACTCATCTTAATAAGTTGAAAATTTTTGCCACAGGACATCCCTTATGTGAGAATGCTTCAATGAGATTTGACCAGGAAAAACTATTACCAACATATCAATTTGATATTGGTTTTCCAGGAAATAGTTATGCTCTTGATATTGCTCGGGAATATGAAATGCCAAAGGATGTAGTAAATTCTGCACATGAATTATTGGACCCTCAAAGTTTGAAATTAAGTAATCTCTTAAGAAAGACAGAGCAGCAAAGGGTTGCTCTTTCCCAGAAAATTAGTGAATATAATCAGAAAAATATGCTTGTAGAACAGCATTTGAAATCTCTTCAGGAAAAGGAAAAGAATTGGAAAAATATCGAAAAACAGAAAAAACTGAAAGCTATACAGGAAGCAGAAGAATTTCTGTTGAATTTACAACAAGAATTTGAGTATGAACTTATTAAACTCAAAGCAAGATTCAGAAAGGAAAATCAAATTGAACCCAAAGAAGTTAAAAAGTTTGCAAATAAAATAGAAAAAGAGAAAAGCAAAATTTATAAACAAAAGGATGAACTTGCAGAAGTTAAATATATTCTTTTTGAAAATCCCAAAATAGGTAATCTTGGTTTTATAAAATCTTTGAATGTCATTGGTAAAATTGTTGAAATTGAGAAATCCTATATAAAGATAAAAGCGGATGGAATTCTTTATTCTATTAACAAAAAAGATTTATATAAAGTTCCGGATAATAAAAAGTTAGAAGAAAAGAGGAGAAAATCAAAAATCACTACAATAGTGCACACTGATGTTGATATTGATTTTGCTTTTGAATTAAATATTATGGGACTTACATTTAATGAAGCTCTACCTGAAATTGATAAATATATTGACAAAGCAATTCTTATGAATTTACAGAGAATCAGTATTTTGCATGGCAAGGGCACAGGACAGTTAAGAAAGAAAATCTGGAATTATTTTAAAACAAATACCAGGATTGCTGATTATCATTCTGCCCCAGAATCTGAAGGTGGCAGTGGTGTGACTATTGCTGTTATTAAATAGTGTGTTTTCAATTAAGTGCTCGACCTCTTTTTCATAGATACGCATATCTGTTTCAGTTTATCGGTCTCGGTCAGTCTTCCCGACAAGTCGGGAAGCCCCGACAGGCGCCCAGACGGGAATATTTCCTTGACAAAATCAAAATTGTAGTTAAATTTTAAATTTGAATATTTTGACAAAAAATTTGATTATGCATAATTGCAGTGGATTACTCTTGGACAAAAAAAAGCAATTGACTGTCGGGGCTTGTATATATGGGTATTGTAGGGAATAGACCTTAGTTATTAATCCAATGCGATACGACCAAAAAATAATTGATGATATTCGTTCAGCCAATAATATTATAGAAGTTATTGGTGAATATCTACCCCTGAAGCGAAGTGGAGCAAATTTTAAGTGCCTATGCCCATTTCATAATGAGAAAACACCATCATTTATGGTTAGTCCATCCAAGCAGATATACAAATGCTTTGGCTGTGGAAAAGGCGGTAATGTATTCACTTTTCTAATTGAATATGAGAAGATAAATTTCAATGAGGCATTACAAAAACTTGCTTATAGAGTAGGTATTTCACTTCCTAAAAAAGAAGTATCCCCTGAGAAGCAAACCCTTTATAATGAACTTTATGAAATATATGAAATTTCCGAAAAATATTATAGAAATAACCTTTTAAAAGGTGGAACATCTGCAAAGAATTACCTTTATTCAAGAGGTCTTACTGATGACACTTTAGATACTTTCAAGATTGGACTATCTTTAGATAAATGGAACGATTTACATAATTATTTAGTCCCCAAAGGTTTCAAAAAGAACAGCCTTTTGGAAAGTGGTCTTTTCTCAGTGAAAAATGAAAAAACCTATGACAAGTTCCGTAGTCGTATAATGTTTCCGATTTTCTCTTCTGATGGAAAAGTAATAGCTTTTGGGAGCAGAATTTATAAAGAAGATGTTACCGATTCAGCAAAATATATGAATTCTCCCGAAAATATTATATATAAAAAAAGATATCATCTCTACGGATTATTTCAGACTAAGAATTATATTACACAAGAAAACTCCGCTCTGATTGTTGAAGGAAACATGGATTTGTTAAAGGTTTTTCAATATGGTTTTCATAATGTTGTGGCAAGTTTAGGTACTGCTTTTACATATAATCAAATAAAACTACTTGCGAGATATACCAAAAATGTTTATATTTTATATGACGGTGATGAAGCAGGATATGAAGCAAGTTCTCGTGCTATAAAGATATGTTTGGAAAATGGTATCTTCCCGAAAATTATTATGCTGCCTGAAAATTATGATCCTGATTCTTTTCTCGATACATTTGGTGTAGAAAAATTACAAGAGGCAATTGATAATGCACTTAGTTTCTATCAATTTATTAAGGTATATAGAAATGCTGAAAAAAGTCTGGAAAATAAAAAGAATGCAATTGAGGAATTGATTGATAATTTGATTCTTATTCCAGATCCATTGCAAAGAGAGGTTTATATACAGGAGACTTCTGCTTTATTTAAAATTAGCGAAACTAATATTATTAAATCATTAAATAAGCATCTAACTAAATCTTTTAAAAGGACTGCTTATACGAAAACCGATATTGATCAATACTTGGAAGAAAAAGAGTTACTGAGAATGGTTTTAAATTTTCCTGATGAATGTACTAATGCTCTAACTTTTCTTGAGCAAGATTACTTTACTCACCCAATATTCAAAAAATTAGTCTCATTAATTAAAAAGCAAGAAGATTTAACCCAATTTATATTGCAGGAGGCAAAATTATTAGATAATTTTGAATCTAATGAAATTGATTTTGTTTCAGATCTTATGTTTTTTGAAGGAGAATTTTCAAAAAGTAATCTACAAAAATTGCTTAATGGGTTACAAATTAGAAAATTGAACTTAGACCTGCAAAAGATTAATCAGGAAATTATAGAACATCCAGATAATTTTGAAAAATTACGAGAGAAAAAAGTCATACAAAAGAAAATTCACCAACTAAAAGGTGGAGTTGTGAGAAAGTTATTAAGTTAAAAGTTTTAAAATACATGAATTGGTTAAAATTTTAATTTTTTCAAAAGATTTCTTATCAATTTTGCAGAACTTATACTAATTGTAAATTTTAGGAGTTTTTTATGAAGACAATTAGTCAATTTATTGAAGAACTAAAGCAGCTTGGTTTTGAACATGGTTATGTTACATATGATGAGATTAATAAAATGCTGCCTGATAATCCCATCTTTTTGGATAAAATTGATGATATCTTTAATGAATTAAAGGATAGTGGTCTTGAAATAGTTGATGAAACAATGAGAGGTGGGATTCGCAAGCCAAAAACTATTAGGAAGGTCAAACTCACTCCTTTAAAAATCAGATATTTTGATGACCCTGTTCGTATGTATCTTAAAGATATGGGCAAAGTACCATTACTTACTCCTGAAGGTGAGACAGCAATTGCACAGAGAATTGAGAATGCCCAAAAGCGTATCAATCGCATGACTCTACTTTGTGGAAGTAGCTTGAAGGAATTTCAAAATGTGGTCAAGCGCTATCGTGAAAACAAAATGAAAATTGATCAAATCCTCAAGATTGAATTTGGGAGCTGGTTTGATAAAGAAAATAATGAACGACTTATAAATGAGCTAGAAAGGAAAACTAAGGAAACATTGGTCTTTTCTAATGATATTGAGAAGATTATTAATAAGAAACCGACAAAGAAATATTCCAAAACTCAAACAGTTGCTCAGAAAATTCAGGAATGTCGGGATAAAATCTTGGCTTTATTTGAAGATATGTATTTTACTGATTCCTTAATTCAAAGGCTTATATATAGAATCAGTGGTCTCTTAGCCCGAATAACTGTTAGTGTAAATCGTATTAAGGTTGTAAGTAATATAGGGGGTTACACCCCCGCAAAAATTTGTACTCTTGGCAGAAGGGCAGAAAAAAGCAAGAAGGATTTCAATGAAGTTGCAGAAGGTACGGGGCTTGACCCAAACCTCTTTATAGATGCACTTAGAAAAATAAAGAACAATCGTCGTAAGATTCGTCGTGTTGAATTAGAAACTAGAATGACAGCAGATGAATTAAAAAAACTTATGAATGATATTAAAATTGCTGCTCATGAGAAAGAGATTGCAAAAAATGATATGATTAAGGCAAATGTCAGACTTGTAATAAGTATTGCAAAAAAATATAATAATCGCGGATTGAGTTTCCTTGACCTAATCCAAGAAGGGAATATTGGATTAATAAAAGCTGTTGAAAAATATGACTATCATAAAGGATATAAATTTTCTACTTATGCTACATGGTGGATCAGGCAATCGATAACAAAAGCCATTGCTGATCAATCTCGTACTATTCGTGTGCCTGTGCATATGGCAGAAGCAATTAATAAGGTTGCAAGAACACATAATTTACTTGTGCAAACTTTAGGAAGAGAACCTTACCCTGAAGAAATTGCCCAGAAATTAGACCTTCCTGTT
Organism: Candidatus Cloacimonadota bacterium; assembly: GCA_030628975.1. Lineage (GTDB taxonomy): Bacteria > Cloacimonadota > Cloacimonadia > JGIOTU-2 > JGIOTU-2 > JAGMCF01. Next base: position 769 of record DAOVPZ010000006.1, on the reverse strand, counting down.
GAGAAGGTTAAAAGTATTATAAATGTATCAAAACGACCCATCTCGCTTGATAAACCAGTTGGTGATGAAGAAGGTGATACTACTCTGAGTGATTTTATTGAAGATGATACAATGATTTCTCCAGAAAAAATTGCAGAAAGGACTCTTCTTAGGAAGCAAGTGGAATCTGTTTTGTCAACCTTGAGCAAGCGAGAAAGAAGGGTTATTAAACTACGATTTGGTATTGGAGACGAAACACCGCGAACTTTAGAAGAAGTAGGGCATATATTTGACATTACAAGAGAAAGAGTTCGTCAAATTGAAGAAAAAGCAAAGGAAAAATTACGACATCACAGTAGAGCTAATATTTTAAAAAAATATATGGATACTTTTGATGAGTTGAATAGGTGATTTTAGGGTCACTTTCTCAATTAACCATTATTTATCAGACATTTCAGTGAACTGTCCATACATTATTTGATTAATAGCATTTTTCTAATAACCGCATTATTACCATAACTCAATTTATAAAAATATACCCCAGGACTTACCTTATTACCGTCCTCATCAGTCCCATTCCAGACTATATCTGTCTTTACCCAGAAATTATCTTCTCTACCATAAAATGTTTTGATGAGTTGACCACGAATATTATATATTGATAAAGTGTATTCATTCAGATGTTCATAAGATGCAAGGATAAAAGATATTGTTGTTTTGTAACTGAAAGGATTTGGATTATTCTGGAAAAGATCAAAAATAAATAACGGAAAATCCGGTTCAGCTACTC
>DAOVPZ010000115.1 GCA_030628975.1 Candidatus Cloacimonadota bacterium | reverse complement strand
TTTCCATACGCAGAAATCATTATTCTACCAACTGTAGGTTTATGTTTAACAATCCATTGTAAAATATCCATACCAGAAATATCTGGTAGGTTATAATCTACTATCATAAAATCATAATGTTTTTTAAATAATATTTCAAGAGCTTCATTACCTGAATATACAGATTCAGTAGTATAGCCTTCTCTTTCTAATAATTTTGAAAGAATTTTGCACAAATTTTTATCATCATCGATTATTAATATTCTTTTCATAATATTATTTTATTTTGCAATTTTTGTGCTAAAAAATAATTATGTAATGTTTTTAAAGTTTATATATTGTAATAACTCTTTAATTGTCAATAAGTTGCGGAACTTAATATTTATTGAATTGTAATATTTTATTTAGATCAAAACTAATTTCTAAATCAAATTATGTTGCAGTTTTGCTACATTTTGTGAAAATGTGTTGCAGTTTTGCTACATTTTGTGAAAATGTGTTGCAGTTTTGCTACATCAATTGCTCAATATTTATTTATCCAAAATTAAATTATAGTAAAAAAGGGTTGAATTCAACCCTTTACAATATTTATTTAGTTCTTAAAAAAAAAGTCTCTTTTTTTACCTCACCCCAGCCCTCTCCTATCAAGGCGAGGGAGCAGGTCAGCTAAAGGCTGATGAGCCTCGGGCTCAAAAGTTCCTCTTCTCCTTGCCCGTTCTCCGTAGTATCCATTCTCCGTAGGTTTACTCCGAAGGATGAACTACGAAGGGTGAATAGGAGAAGGGGTTAGGCTTGCCCTATGAAATCTTATTTGTCTGTTATTTCATTGGGGGGTTGAGGTAAAAAGATAAAATATACTTTACCCCGTTAGATAAGATTTTATCTAACTTTAGTATAAGTAATTCATATTTATCTAACGGGGTGAATTTATCATTCCTGCTCGCCGAACAAAATGTTATTTGGCAGGCGGGTTATAATAATTTTATTTAGTTTTCATTCAAACCCTATGTATCATTTACAATCAATCTAAACCCAAAAGTTTTAATTTTCTATAAAGTGTATATCTGCTAAGTCCAAGCATTTTTGCTGCTTTTGCTTTCTTTCCATTTGATAATTTTAGAGCTTGTTTGAGAATATCAATTTCTACTTTTTCAAGTACAGAGTGAAGTGATGTATCCGAATTTCTTAATTGTTCATTTACTTTAGAAGAAATAATGTCAAACTCGTCAACTCTTTTATAAAATGTTATAAAAATCAAGTGCTCTTTTTTTATATAATCATCTTGAGCTAAAAGTACAGCCCTTTTAACCACATTCTTAAGTTCACGCACATTCCCGGGCCATCTGTAATCAATCAAATAATTCATAGCCTCTGTCGTGAATCCATTAATATTTTTTTTCATCTCGATACATGCTCTTTTTAAAAAATAGTTTGCTATAGCTGGAATATCATCCTTTCTTTGCCAGAGTGATGGAATATCAATCTTAAACTCATTTAATCTATAAAATAAGTCATCTCTAAATTCTCCCTTTTCCATTTGATCAACAATATTCATACTTGATGCAACCACAACTCTTACATCAATTTGTCTGACTCCCCTACCACCCAATCTGTTAATCGCTTTTTCTTCAAGTGTTCTAAGAAATTTTGGTTGTAAATTTAATGGCAGGTTATTAATTTCATCCAGGAATATGGTTCCACCATTTGCTTGTTCAAATTTTCCAGTATGTGTAGAGATTGCGTCTGTAAAAGCTCCTTTTTCGTGACCAAATAATTCGCTTTCAAATAATGATTCTGGAATAGCACCACAATCCACAGCAATAAATGGACCATCTTTTCTGGGACTTTTTTGGTGAATCATTCTGGCAATTAGTTCTTTTCCTGTTCCAGTTTTTCCCTCTAAAAATACACTCATATTGGTTGAAGCCACCTGTTCAACTAATTTAATAACCTTTCTAATCTGAGCACTTTCACCCATCATCTCTTTAATACTAATTTTCTCATCCAGTCTATCTCTTAATAGTTTTACTTCACGACTCAACCTCAAGTTTTCCAGAGCTTTTTCAATTACTAAAATCATCTCTTCATTATCGAATGGCTTCTTGAGATAATCATAAGCACCTAACTTCATAGCTTCAACAGCATTTTTTAGGTCACCATATGCAGTTAACATAATCACGATAATAAAATTATCATGTTGTTTTATTTTCTCTAAAACTTCTATTCCATTTATGTCTGGCAGTTTTAGATCCAGTAAAACAAGATCTGGTGAAGATTTCTTAACCTCTTTCAATGCTTGCTTTCCACTTTCAGCTTGATATATTTCATAACCAGCATTTTTTAATATTTTAGAAAGAATCAACCTCATATTTTTTTCATCATCAACTATTAAAATTTTTTCCATGCTTAAACTCTCCAATATTTTATCGAATTATCAATTTATTTAAGTAGAACAAACTGGGAATGTTAGAATAATGCTTGTGCCTTCTCCAATCTTACTATTAATATTCAAGCTCCCTTGGAGAGAATGCACAACCTGATGAACAAAACTCAAGCCCAAACCTGTACCACCTTTTTTTGTAGTAAAGAAAGGATTAAATACTTTCTGTAAATTTTCTTCAGATATTCCAACTCCTGTATCTGAAATACTTATTTCTACTTCTCTATTATTACCTTCAGCACTAATAATAAGTTTGCCACCTTTGGGCATTGCAGAAAGTGAATTCAATATTAAGTTCAAAAATACTCCTTCCATTTGATATTCATCATAAAGAATATCTGGTAATTTATTCGGAAGTTTTTTAATAAGCTGCACTTTTTGGTTTGAGCATTTAGTTTCAACAAGTGAGCAAACCTTAAATATGGATTTCAAAATATCACCTTCTATCAATGATATTTCTCTGGGCTTAGCAAATTCTAACAAGGAAGTTATAGCGCTGTTTGCTTGTTCAGAAGATTGATTGATTATTTCCAACAATTCCACCATTTCATTATCTGTGTCTTTATAAATAGAATTTAAGTATTGAACAGTAGAACTAATTACAGCTAAAGGATTCCGTATTTCATGAGCAACACCTGCAGCTAATTCACCAATACCCGCTAATCTTTCTGATATACGCAATTGTGCTTCCAGTTTTTCTCTTTCAGAAATTTCATCTTTCAGTTGTATATTTGATTCTGTAAGTTCCTTGGTTCGTTCAGCAACTAATTTTTTTAATTCTTTATTTAATTTTTGTTTAGACCTATAATGATAAAAAATAAAAAACCATAAAATTACAATTATTAATAGAATGAATACTAGGCGCATCTGAACTAATTTGTGTTTCTCTACCTCTAATTTCTGAATTTCATTATCTTTCTGTAAAAGATCAATTTCTTTCTCTTTTTTTTCTGTTTCATATTTAGTTTGCATTTCAGCAATATGTTTGTCAGATTCTTTATTAAATATACTATCTTTACTAGATGAATAAAGTATATAATAGTCTAAAGCTTTTTGAAAATTATTTTTAGCTGTATATAATTCAGACAAATACATATAACTTTCCTGGATTATATTATCTGCTTCAATTTCTTGAGCTAATTTCAAACCTTTTTCAAGAAACAAAACTGCTTTATCATAATTTTGTAATTTTAAGTAAAGGCTTCCAATATTGTTATAAGAATTAGCCATTCCAAATTTATCACTGATTTCTTCTTTAATTGTAATTGATTTTAAAAGATATTCTAAAGCCTTATTATAGTTGTCTAAATAACAATAAACATTACCAATATTGTTAAAAGATGCAGCAATACTTCTTTTATCACCAATCTCTTCAAAAATTTTCAATGAATTCATATAATATTGTAAAGCCTTATTGTAGTTACATAAATATTTATGAGCAATTCCAATATTGTTAAAAGAAGCTGCAATACCATTTTTATCCCTAATTTCTTCCCTGATCTTTAATGATTTTTGATGATACTTCAAAGCATTATCATAATTACTTAAGTTTTTATACACTGTTCCAATATTATCTAATGAATTAGCAATACCATTTTTATTCCCAAGTTCTTCGTATATTTTCAATGATTTTAGATAATATTCTAAAGCCTTTTCATAATTACCCCAAGCATCATAAATAATTCCAATGTTGTTTACACAATCAGCAATACTATTTTTATCTCCAATTTCATTTCTAATTTTCAATGATTTTAAATGATATTCTAAAGCCTTATCATAATTGCTTAAATCCTCATAAATATTTCCAATATTGTTTAAAGTGATTGCAATATATTTTTTATCCTCTATTTTTTCATATATTTGTAAAGATTTGAGATAATATTCTAAAGCTTTGTTGTAGTCATTTAAATTACTACATATAATTCCAAGGTTGTTTAAAATGGCAGCAATGTTTTCACTATTCCCAATTTTCTTTTCTATTATC
>DAOVPZ010000017.1 GCA_030628975.1 Candidatus Cloacimonadota bacterium | reverse complement strand
ATCAGCCGCAACCATGATATTCTTTGCACATGTCTTTAATAACGCATATAGAATATGATTAACAGAAGGTTTATTTTTGCCATAGAGAAGAATATCTGTCCCACCAAGCCCTTTCAAAATTTCTGCAAATCCATCTCCATTAACAATTAGCAAAACAGCTTTATCTTTTTCATAAAATGCTTTATCTTCTGATATAAGATTACGATGCTGCTTTTTCATATCATCAATCTTTGTTGAAGAGATTTCCCCGTAATTGGAGCACAGTTTTAATATTGATTTTGGTTTATTTGTATGAATATGAACCTTAAAACAGTTTCCTGATTGTAAGATAATGATACTATCACCAAAGTTTTCAAATTTTGTTTGTAAAAAGTCCGTATTGATTTTTTTTGAATTTAGAATGAATTCAGTGCAATATCTATAAGGCAAATCTGGATTCCATGAATTACTAAGGTCTTCACTTTTTTGAATTATTATTTCAGCAGATGTATTACTACTTTCTTTTTGTATGAGGGCATTGAATTGTTTTATGATATAAGCTAAAGATATATTATTTATATTTTTGGGTGGCAGGTTGGAAATAATAGTTTTGATAAGATTGGTTTTTTTTCTATGTTTTTTCTTTGCTACGATTGAGCGAATATATTTATTGATAGCTAAAATAGTTGCAATATTTAACAATGATTTAATTAAAATTCCATTATATTCCAATCCTATTACCATTCCTTTTATTAGGATAAGAAAGCCCATCGCCCCAGAGTCAACTACTCCAGCTTTTTTCAAGATTGGTAACATTTCAGGTGTTTTGTCTAAGGTTTCTTCTAAAACTGGAATGATGTTTTTAATGATTTCAACAGGATATTTATTATTTTTTGCAAGTTCAGCAAAGTATTCTGAAAACACTTTCATCATAGTGAGAATTGTACCTTCACAGGGATTTGTGGTTTCTTTATACGCTAAAATGTAACCATTTTTCAAAGCATATGATACATTACTGTTAGATATTTCATCCGATTCTGCAACAGATTGAAGTGTATCAACAACTCCTTTGGTAAATAGTGCTAATATTACACCTGAGCAACCTCTACTATTAAGCATCAAACCATTTGCAAAATGTTTCAAATAATCTTGAATACTTAAGATTTCTAAATTATAATTCTTCAAACTATTTAATGCACCTTGAAGTGTAAGGGTCATATTAAGACCTGTATCACCATCTGGGACAGGAAAGACATTGAGATTGTTAATCGCGTTTTTTTGATTGGAAAGAAGGTTTAATCCATCATGTATTATAGAATCTAAATGAGATGTTGTTAATGACTTATTTTTATTAATTTTTTTTGTCATAACAATTTTTTTAGGTTATAAATCTCTTGAGTTAGATGGATATATTAAAACTGGAAAAATTGATAAAAACATGAAAATCATTTATGAGTCTACTATAAAAACCATTAAAATGGTTAAAATAACCCGTTTGGGGATAAATTCCCACAACTAATCTCCAATTAAATTGGGGATGTGGGCTTCTAACATCCTAACTTCCAAATTACCATAAGGTTAGCCCACAGTTTTAACTATGGGTAAAAGGGTAAAAAAAACCAAATTTAACCCCTTTTCATCCTTTGTAGTAGAAACTACGGAGAACGGGCAGGGGTTTTTAGAGTGAACACATTCATAATTTTTTTTAAATTGATTACTAATAATTCCTTTCTATTCCTAACTCCTTTATTTTTCGGGATAGATTGGATTGTTGGAGACTTAATTTTTCAGCAGTTGTGCTTATGCTCCAGTTGAATTTTTCAAGCTGTTTCGTAAGATAATATGATTCAAATTCGTTTTTCGCCTCAGAATATGATTTTGTTTCAAGAAATGATAGATTTTCACCTTTTGACTCAAATACGATTCTTATATGAGGTTCAACATCATTTCCTGATATAATATCTTCTGAAGTTAATATATATAATCTTTCAACTAAATTTCTTAATTCTCTTATATTTCCAGGGAAGGAATAATTTTGTATAAGCTTTAAAGCAGAAGATGAGAACTTTTTGGGATGAACTTTTAATTCGGCAGCAAAATAATCAAGATAGTAGTTTAGCAATACAGGTATATCAGTTTTTCTATCTCGTAAGGGTGGAATATTAATTGGGATTACATTCAATCTATAAAATAGGTCTTCTCGGAATTCACCTGATTCTATCATTTTTTCAAGATCTTTATTTGTCGCAGCCAAGATACGGACATCAATAGTAATTGTTTTATTACTTCCGACTCGCTCAAATTTTCCTTCTTGAATGACTCGTAGAATCTTAGCTTGTGCATTTAAATTCATATCACCGATTTCATCTAAAAATAATGTTCCTTCATGAGCTATTTCAAGTTTACCTAATTTTTGCTTATCAGCACCTGTAAATGCTCCTTTTTCGTGACCGAAAAGTTCGCTTTCAACAAGTTCATTTGGGATAGCAGCAGAATTAAATTTTACAAACGGAGTATCTTTTCTTGCACTTTGATTATGAATAGCGAAAGCCACAAGTTCTTTGCCAGTACCGCTTTCTCCAACTATTAAAACCTTGCTGTTTGTTACACTGACTTTATTAATCAGATCGAGAATTTTACTAAATTCCGGAGAAACTCCTATCATTCTGTATTGAGATTCTATATTTTTTGATTCCTGCTGAAATTTTTGAAATAATTTTCTCTTTTCAGCTATATTTTTTGCTGAGATAACAATTTTATGTAGAGAAAGTGGTTTTTCTAAGAAGTCATAAGCACCCATTTTTACAGCCTGAACTGCGATCTTAATTGTACTATGACCTGATATCACAATTACATCCAAGCCCATGTAATCCTTTTTCACTCTTTTAAGAACTTCAATTCCATCTATTCCGGGAAGTTTTACATCGAGAAATATTAGGTCGAAAAAATTATTCGATAATAAATTTAGAGCTTCTTCACCACTTTCTGAAGCAGTAACATTATAACCTTCATCTTGTAATATATCTCTTAGGGTTCTACGAATGTTTTTTTCGTCGTCAACTACTAAAATGTTCATATATTACCTTTCTATTTTTTATATAAATAAGTTAATTTTTATATTATGATTAAATTTTATCATTGTTTTTAGATAAAACCTGTCATTAAATCAAAATGATATAGATTATGGGTTTTCTTTTAGTTGTTCAATAGAAATTGAAAATTTTGTACCTTTCCCTTTCTCACTTTCAATATCAATTATGCCATTATGTTGTGTAATAATTCTTTTCACAATTGCAAGACCGAGTCCAGTTCCTTTTTCTTTTGTAGTAAAATATGGTCTGAAAATATTATTTATCTCCTCATCCTTTATTCCTTCTCCATTATCTTCAATTATAAATTGAAATTTAGGATTTTCATATGTTGTAATAATTGATATTCTTCCATTTTTATTTATTGCCTGAACTGAGTTTTGAATAAGATTTACAAAAACCTGTTTCATCTGCATCTTATCACCATAAAAAACAGGCATATTTTCTTGCAGATTGATTTGGATATCAGCTTGATTTTCATAAGGTTTTATAATTTCTTTGATTTGGTCATTCAGGTTATATTTAGTATAATTAGCTGAAGGCATTCGGGCAAACTTTGAGAATTCTTTAACCAGGGTTTGCAAATTATTAATTTCTTCATTTATAATTTCAAGAGAATCGGAAAATACTTTATCAAAATCTTTACTTTTGCTGGAATATTTATATTCTAATCTTTCAGCAGATAATCTTAATGGCGTAAGTGGATTCTTGATTTCATGAGCCATTACTTGTGCCATTTCTCTCCACATCATATCTTTTTCTGCCTGAATTAGTTTATCACGACTCGCTTCTAATTCGCTCATCCTTCTGTTGAAAGTAACAATCAACTTATTAATTGGGGAATATTTGCTTTCTTTTGCTCTAGCACTCAAGTCACCTTTGGATACTTTCTCAGTCATTTCTTGCAACCGGGTGAGAGGTTTGGTTATCATATTAGTAAAGATCATAAACATAGCAAAAACTACCAAGACAATAAAAATAACAATAGATATAGAATATATTTTTATGTTTTTTTCAAACTGATCTGAAGCTAATTGTATTTGATATAGATCAGAAAGAGCAGGTTCAACCTCTTCTTTTTTTATAACATCTTTGTGATTGTCATAAATATTACGAATCTTTTGTTCAAGTTCAATCGCTTTGATATCTTCAGTATATTCTCTAAATTCGTTAATAAAAAAATTTCTTGTAAAGATCGCAAAAGCAGAAAACAAAACGAGAAAAATTATTAAAATTTGAATTCTAAAAGAAGGAAGTTTCATGATTTTAATAAGGATTTCTCAAATTCTTGTGTTCTACATGTAGCTCTTTTATTATTCCAATATATCATTAAGTCTATGTTTTTATGTAAAGCATCCAAATATATTGATTCCATTTCTGCAGTTAATTTTATGTAATATTTTTTACCAAATTCCAAAAGGTCAGTTTTAATAACTTCAAATTCTTCTATTTTTGCAAGTTGTATTTTTGATTCAGCAATATCTTCTGTAATAAAGTTATCATCCTTTTCAGAAATATAGACTTCATAATATTGATCAACAAGATCGTATTTAATATAATGATTAAAAGTTTTTTCATCTATTGGTTCTCTATTACCTTTTTCAAAAGTTTGAACCTTAAAATTTATTCTGATTATCTCACCAGACAGAAAAATCTTATCTAATTCTTCGTTAAAGCAATTGGAAAGAATTGCTGAACATACAATTATATTATCATATCTGATTATTTCAACATCTTCGAAAACAGCATTTGTGCCTGTTACTGAAGATAAAAATAGAGAACCAGCAGCAAGGATTAAGGATGTTATTTTTTGTGTTATTGCACTGAACATAATTTATGTCTCAGATGAATTTATTACATAGGTTCATTTTTTGATTTTTTTTGGCAAGTTTTATTTTAAAATGTTAAAATATTCTTGATATAAAAAAGAGAATCAAGCATTTTGCAAGTTCCCTTTTATAATTAATTACGAAATTTGATCTTAAATAGAAGTTATAATTCTTTTATATTTGATTTTTCTTGTTTTACTTCTTTATTTTTTATTCTGCCCAGTCCTGTTGATATATCTTTATTTTTAAATTGGCATTCAGAAATAGAGATAATCCCAATACCTGTAGAAAATTCAACATCTTCTGCTACAGAATTGTAAGCCTTTATATTTCCAACACCTGAATTACAATCAATTTCTTCTGATGAAACTTCAGATAGTTCAATATTACCAACACCAGTATTAAAATCTATATTTTTACAGTTTAATTTTTCGAAACTTACATTTCCAGCACCAGTATTTGCTATTATGTTATTGAGATCACAATTCCTTATGTTGAAATTACCAGCACCTACATTCAAAATAAAATTCTGACCGTTAAAATCAGAAAATTTAACATTACCAGCACCTGAATCTATTGTAACATTAATATCATTAGGTAATGTTCCTTTTATATTTCCAATTGCAAATGGCTTTCCAGATTTGGTTTCACCTGTAAGTATTCCATCTTTTAATGTTAGGACCAAATCATCTTCAGTTTTTTCATAAATTTCTACTTCTAATGAATAACTACTACCACCAGCAATTTCAACATTTCCATGATGAACTTCAGCCTTGAATTTTCCATAATTTTTTGCATCTTCAATCTGAATTGTTCTTTTGTGTTTTAATACTACACCTTTTACTTTCACTTTGTCATCAGAAACAAGTTTATCTGTGTCAATTGAGATTTCTATACAACCTGAAAGAGTATTTAGAAATATAAAAAGACCAATAAATATAATAATTGTTTTAAATTTTATATTTGTCATAGGAACTCCTTTATACTCGGAATTGATATAAAGATAGCCCTGCCATTATGATAGACAGGGCTATTTGATTGATTGTTTTTAAAATCCAAACCATGGACCGATGGTTATAGTATATCCATCATAAGAGGTTTCAGGAGAGTTTTTAATTTCAAATGTATCATCGCAAATTTCTGCATTCCAACCACTATGATAGGAATAACTTAACATATAACCTACCTCTGCTCTTATACCTAACCAATCATTGATTCTATATAAGCAAGCAATTTTTGGCTGAAACATTATATACTTTTTGTATATTTTGATGTAGTTGTTTTCTGAACTTGTCAATTGATCATCCAGCTTATCCCAATTGTAGGTTTCACCAATATTTGAGAATTCTATAGTATGCGCACCCCAACCAATCATAAATCCAATTGCAGGAATCAGTTTTCTTGAAAGAGGGATTCTTTTATCCAGAGTTACTCCACCATAACCCGTTGAATATTTCATTCTTTTTACACCTGTAGTATCAATTATTTTCCTATCAATAGAATATCCAGCCCCCATACCACCGATGAACCACCCTTTTCCAATCATGCCTTTTCCACCCCCGCCATTAAGAAAGAGTCCATCCTCTCTTAATTTTGTAAAACCGCAACTTGTAATAATCTCATTAACATCTTCAAATTTGTCTTTTGGCATATACCAAACAGGGATCCAGCTTCCACCTCCATGACCAGGTGACAATTTCCTTATGATTTTACCATCTTTTGTAATAACTTCTTCTTCAGTAATCTTTTTCTTTCTGGAGCCCAAAATCACAGTTGTTGTCATGATATTTTCATCACGGAAAAACTTTACTTCTATAGAATCACCAACATTCTTACTTTTGATTAATCTGCTGAGATGATCTTCATATCTTACTTTTACTCCATCAAATTCCATAATAATATCGTTTTCCATCAAACCGGCATTATCAGCACCTCCACCTTTTACAACCCCATCCAGAAGCACACCGTAATTATAATCATAGTGCATTTCATAGGCATCTTGAAAATCAAGATCACTAAGATAAACTCCCATTAAAGGAGTATCATATGGTGTAGCATCAAAGGTAACCATTATTGGTGGTTTTGATTTCTCAATATTAATTTCAATTCCTTCTAATGCATCTTCAACATCTTCCATTGCTTCTTCGATATCCTCCATTGCCTCTTCAATATCTTCATTAGCTTCTGCCAAGATAAGATTTTTTAATACAGCAGAATTGAATTTAGGTTGCATTTCATAAGAATCTCTAAATTGAAATGGTAGATCTACTTTGTTAAATGAATCTTCTGCATTTAGAGAAGTGGTTAATCCAAGACTCAAACAAAGTACCAGAATTGTTGTTATTACTTTCATTTTTTCTCCTTCTCCCGACAAATCGGGACATTTTTTTTATTTTTTTTGATTAAAACTTTGGGAAGGGGAGCTGTTAACTCCCCGGGAGAAGCTAAGATTATTTCTTAGGCAAACTATATAATGATAATCGTTTACGCCAAATTTTTAGAATTGATTGCTTCATTTTAACACCTCTATATTTTTAATTTTCATATTAGCAATTATCGTGCCAAAAAGTATAAATGTATGCTAACTTACTTTTGTAGAATGAATTATAGATGTCATTGTAATAATAAGCATTGTTTTAGGAGACTATGATTTCTATAAATTTGATATATTAATATATCATTTTGATATATCAACTGAATCTAGCATAAATCACTATTCAGTATTTACTATCTAACTCAGGTCTCTATTGCAAGATTGTAACTCACTTTGTGATTTAGGTTTTGACCTTTCTGTCAGAGGCAAATCTGTCCTTCAGAGGCGGATCTGTCCCCGTGTAAACGGGGATGGCATGACCTTAGGCATGACATTTGGAATTTGATATTTGTAGTTTGTTATTTCTATTACATATATTCCATAGTTCCTTTTGCAAATGAAACATCAAGAGCCATGATAGCTGCACCACCTCGTTTATCTAAGTCACCGAGTAATTCATCAACTTCTTTTACAACGGACGATAGTTCGGATTCACTTACAAGTGCCAAAATTGTTTTGCTATAATTTTTATTCTGTCCAAGGAAGTTTATAAAATCTGCGAATAGAGGAACTTTTGTTAAAATTCCACCCATACCTATAGAATCTATTACAGTCGAGCCCTTTATTCCTAATTCCATGAAAAGCTCGAGAATATCCTCAAGATATTTTTGCTCATACAAAATTATTATTAAAAGTTTTTGTTTTTCAATAGGAGTTGGCTTTTTTAATTCTTCTCCAGACCACATAATAACTGTTTCATAAAGTGCTTCAGTTGTTTTGGCATTTATTAATTCATTTTTTATTTTAACATCACGAAGCATACGAGATATTGATGATAATAATTTTAGGTGTTCATTTGGTTTATCTGTAGGACCTACTAATGTAAAAATTATATGAACCTTTTTGTTATCAAGGGCTTCAAATTGTACACCTTTTTTCGAAGTTGCGATTGCTATGACGAAATCGGACAAGCCTTCAACTTTAGAGTGAGGGATAGCTATTCCACGACCAAGGCCTGTGCTTCCAAGTTTTTCTCTATCTACTAATGAATTCAAAACAGTGTTAATATCAATAGAATTGAGTGAAGGTGATCTTTTTAGTAAATTAACTAATTCCCTGAGCACTTCTTCTTTTTTTCTTGAATGTATATTTACAAAACAGCATTCCTTTTTTATTATATCAAATATTTTCATAGATTGCACCTTTAATTTTTATGTTACTCACTTAACGCACTACCTTTAATAATTGCCCATTTAGATAAAACTGGACCTAATAACTCATTTATGAAAACAGAAAAGATAACAATATTTACCAGAGTTATTGCCAAATTTTGCATCTGAATGTTTGCTTGAGCAATGATTGGAGATGCTTGGATCATTAGAACTAAGCCAATAGCAACTCCTGCTTGTGGAAACATACAAATTCCAAGATAATTGCGGATTTTTATATTTGATTTACTTCTTAAAGCACCTAAATATACTCCTGAGTATTTTCCGATCATTCTTATAGTTACAAATACAACACCTAAAAGGAGGATTTGCGGATTTGCAAAGATTCCAAGTTGTAGCTCTGTGCCAGCAATTACGAAGAATGCAGCATAGATAGGAGGAGTAAGGGTTTTCAAAATTCGGGAGATACGTTGATTCTTTGGAGAAAAGTTTACTAAAGTTGCTCCAACCATCATATTTGTTATTAAAGGTGAAAGATGTAATGGATGTGACAATCCAATCATAATGAAAATAATACCAAGTGACATAATCATAATTTCACTTTTGTTATGTTTTTTATAAGTTGCCTTATGCAAGATGTATCCACCGATGAAGCCGATTATGAGTGAGAGTAATATTTCGAAAAATGCCTTTGTAATTATAATTCCACTTGCAATTGAAGTTCCATTGACTTTTGAGATTATTGTCCCTACAAAAGCAAAAACCATTCCAAATAGAATCACAGAACCAGCATCGTCAAGTGCAACTAAACTGTAAAGATAATCAATGAATTTTCCACGAGCCCGTAAATTTTGAACAATAGCCACTGTAGCAGCAGGTGCAGTAGCTGTAGCTATGGCTCCTAAAAGAAGGGAGAATTCAAACATAAATCCCAAAAGGTTAAGTGCTAAACTTACTAGTATAAAAGTAATACCTATCTGGAAAAATGTGATAATTATTACTTCTTTACCAATTGCTCTTAATTTGGCTTTAGAGAATTCACCTCCAATTACAAGCGCAATCAGTCCAAGTGCAACTTCTGTGATAGGTCGTAAGGATTGTACCATTTTAAGCTCGATCACTGCACCAATTGATTCCCCCAGTAGAATACCAGAAATAATATAACCTGTAATTATAGGAAGATGTAACTTTTCAGCAACTTTACCAAGAATATATCCAGCAATTAGTAAAATCCCAATTGCAAAGAGAATATGTTGACTTACTGCATCTCGAAAGTAATTAAGGACATTTATAAATATTAAATAGGCTTCAGATACTATGGTTGACATAATATTGGGTATAACCTTTCTATAAAAGGTGTTTCTTTCAAAACTTTTATTAATGTCAAGAAAATGCTTTTAAAAATTGACAATGAAAATTTTTAACAAAAAAAGAACAACATATTATGAAGATTTTTTCAGATGAATACTGGATGAATATTGCATTGGAAGAAGCACAAATTGCTTTTGATGAAGATGAAGTTCCTGTTGGTGCTGTCTTAGTTAGAAATAATGAATTAGTTGCAAATGCTCACAATAGTACTCAAAAATTAAGTAACTCGTTAGCTCATGCTGAAAAATTAGTTATCGAATTAGCTCAACAGAAATTAGGCAAGTGGTTATATGATTGCAGATTGTATGTAACACTTGAGCCCTGTTCTATGTGTGCTGGTGCGATTATTTTATCCAGAATAAAATCTGTAATCTTTGGTGCCTATGATGAAAAAAATGGTGCGTGTGGTTCTTTATATAATCTTCTTTTGGATAAACGCTTTAATCATAATCCTGAGATTAAAGCTGGAATTCTGGCAAAGGAAAGTAGCAAACTTCTAAAATTTTTTTTTATGAATAGACGGAATATTTTATAGACTTATTTAATTTTATTTGTGTTTATTAGTGTTCTTCGTGGCTAAATAACAAAAAGATTTTTAGTGTTTATTAGTGTTCTTCGTGGCTAAATAACTGATGGAGAGGTGTCCGAGTGGTTTTCAGCCAAAGGCTGATCCGCCTCTGGCGGAAAGGAGCACGATTGGATTTAGCAGAGAGAACTTCCACTTAAATTTAAAGGAAAAATATATTGACTGGTTATGTTTATGTTTTATGGAGTGATAGTCTTAGAAAAAGATACATTGGTTCTTGCAGAAATTTAGAAAAGCGAATTAAGGAACATAATCGTGGTAAACAACAATTTACTAAAGGTGGCAAGTCCTGGAAGCTTGTATATAGTGAGAGCTATGATAATTATTCAGATGCAAGAAAGAGAGAAATATTTCTAAAATCGGGTGCGGGTCGTAAATTTTTGGATAAAGTATTAAGTGGAGAGGTGTCCGAGAGGTTGAAGGAGCACGCTTGGAAAGCGTGTGTAGGGTAACCCTTACCGCGGGTTCGAATCCCGCCCTCTCCGCCATTTTTATTATAAGATTGAGCCACGAACTGACACGAACTCTCACAAACTATTATAATATCTATTTTGTATGACAATATTATATTCCGTTCGTGTTAGTTAGTGTCCCCTCCCCGCGTCCGCGGGGATAATTGGGGATTCGTGGCTAAAGAGTTTTTCAGGAGAGATGCCAGAGTGGTTGAATGGGACGGTCTCGAAAATCGTTTTCCGATATATCGGAACGTGGGTTCGAATCCCACTCTCTCCGCCATTTTTATAAACTTTATAAAAATTATTTTGATATTCTACTGATTATATAAATTGTTTATCTGAAGGATCTCCACCAGAGGTGTCCAAAGGATCTGCCCCCCAGAGGAGGATCTCCGCCAAAGGCGGATGACCTTCAGCATGAAATCCTTGTGATGCCTCTGGCATGATAGGTATAAAATGAAATTTTCTGAATTAATAAAGATTAGACAGAGTGTAAGGAAATATCAAGATAAACCTGTAGAAAAAGAAAAGCTCCAGAAGTTAATAGAATCTGTTCGTTTGGCTCCATCAGCCAGTAATTCACAACCGTGGAAATTAATACTGGTTGATGAACCAGAGCTTAAAGATAAAGTTGCAAGAGCTACATTTAGCAAAGCAGTGTTCTTCAATAAATTTGCTCTAGAGGCTCCTGTTATTGCTGTTCTTACAATTGAAAACCCAAAATTGATTACACAGATAGGTGGCAGAATAAAAAATAGAGAGTTCCCTCTGATTGATATTGGAATTGCAGCAGAGAATTTTTGTTTGCAAGCAGCAGAACTTGGATTGGGAACTTGTATGTTAGGTTGGTTTAATGAGAAACAGATAAAGAAATTATTGGATATTCCACGAAAAACCAGAATAGGTCTCGTTATCACTCTTGGTTATGCAGAAGAAGGTTATCCCTTGCGTAAAAAAAATCGTAAGGATACTGAGGTTATGAGTAGTTTTAATGGATACTATAATAGAGACACCAAAGATAGGGCTAATGAATAAACCATTTTGGCTTTGATGTTGTAATGATTCGTAGTTCATATTATGATGACGAAAAGTTGTTGAGACACGCCACGAGTTCTTACATTACTCTCTCCCTATATTAGTGAGACAAAAATCTGGTCTATAATATCAACTCTTAGAATATTATATCAAAATTATATGTAGAAAAGTATGATAGAAAAAGGAACTATAACTGCAGTAGGAAGTTGGCCATATATCAATGTTGACAATATTGTAGATTTAATTTTAGAAAATTTTACGGATTTACCGGCATGGCCTCAATTACCAAAAATTGCTTTTTATGAAAATATGTATGTACAGTATAGTGAAGGGCTTCCCTGTATTGTTATCGATGCCAAAAAAGAAAAGATTCATT
>DAOVPZ010000073.1 GCA_030628975.1 Candidatus Cloacimonadota bacterium | reverse complement strand
TCTCAGGAATATAACCAGTTGGTAAATTCGATTGGACAATTATTAGAAGACTCACGAAAACAGGTGGCAAAAACTATCAATACTGTTTTGGTCAAAACTTATTGGGAAATAGGAAAAAGAATTGTGGAATATGAACAAAAGGGCGGAGAAAAGGCTGAATATGGCTCAGAATTACTCACAAGGCTATCTAAGGATTTAAAATTAAAATTTGGTAAAGGTTTTAGTAAGAGTAATGTATATTTAATGAGATTGTTTTATTTTAAATACCAAAAATTCCAGACACTGTCTGGAAAATTATCCTGGAGCCATTATGTAGAACTTTTAGGTGTATCAGATGATTTATCAAGAAGCTTTTATGAGAAACAATGCATTAAAGAAAGTTGGTCAGTAAGAGAGCTTAAAAGGCAGATAAACTCTATGCTTTTTGAAAGAATCGCCTTAAGTAAAGAAAAAGAGGGTGTGTTGAAACTTGCCAAGAAGGGACAGATTATAGAAAAAGAAGAGGATATTATAAAAGACCCATATATACTAGAATTTTTGAAAATTCCAGAAGCCCATAAATACACTGAAAGAGAACTTGAACAGAGAATTATTGATAATTTACACATGTTTTTGTTAGAACTTGGAAAAGGATTTGCTTTTGTCTCTCGTCAATTTAGAATTACATTGAATAATACTCATTTTTATATTGATTTGGTGTTTTATCATATAATTTTAAAATGTTTTGTCTTGATAGATCTGAAGGTTGGCAAAATTACTCATCAGGATATTGGTCAGATGAATATGTATTTAAATTACATTAAGGCTGAAGAAAATGCTGAAAACGACAATTCTCCTATCGGGATTATTCTCGGTGCAGAAAAAGATAACCTTTTAATAGAATATGCTTTAGGTAGTATTTCTAACAGATTGTTCGCATCAAAATATAAACTTTATTTACCGGATAAAGAAGAATTGAGAAAAAGATTAGAATATCTATTAGGGAAAAATGGTTAGTGTAAAGACACATAGTTTATAAAAACTATATGGAGAAATATCCAATGAAAAAGAAAATATTAATTATAACGGGTGATAATCTCGGGATGGCAAATAATCAAATAGACTTTGAAGATATTAAGTTTCTAAAATTTCCCGTAATCATTAATGATAAAGAATATCGTGAAAGTGACGAATATACTGCTCAATATTTGATAAACCGTTTTAAGAAAGAGAAGGTGTCTGCACATTCCCAAGCACTTGTGAAAGGAGATCTGGTAGATATAATTCAAGCAAACAAAGATAAGTATGATGTTATCATCCATGTTCTTATGGGAAGTAATATGTCTGCTGCTACTTTCCAAATGGCTGAATTGGTTCGAAAAGAGTATGAAGATATTATTCCAATCATTAATATTGATACAAAACAGGTAGTTTCTGGGGTTGGCTCAAATATACTTAGATTAATAGAATTATTACAAACTTATGATGATATGGAAGAAATTCGCAAAAAAATGGCTGAAATAATTAAAAACACTTTTACTTATTTATGTCTCCCTGACTTGAATTTCCTGTATAGAGGTGGAAGGATTGGTAGAGCAAAATCCTTACTTGGTTCTGTACTGAAAATAATTCCTGTAGTTGGTCTTTTTGGAGATGAAGCAGATTCAGGAATTCTACCTGTTGGAAAAGGAAGAACTTTCTCTGCTGTTAATAAAATTATTATTGATAATATCAAACAAAAAATGCAAAAAAATGATGTTGAGAAAATAAAATTAATTACCATACTTGACGCTGAAGATAATAAATCTCTTTCTTTGAAAAATCTAAAAGAGCAAATTGAGGATGAATTACAATATGAAAAAATAATTATTGGTCATCTTCGATTTGTTGAAGCAATTCATGTAGGACCAGACGCTTGGTTATCTACATTTATATTAAAATAAAAGAAGGTAAATATGGAAACCTATAAAACTATTATTCTTGCTTTTGCTGCATACTTTATAGGCTCAATCTCATTTAGTTATATTTTTACAAAAAAGATCACTGATAAAGATATTCGAACTATTGATATAAAAAATGCAGGTGCTTTTAATGTATTCCTTAATGTTGGAAAAAGAATTGGAACTGTAGTAGGAGTTTTAGATGGCTTGAAAACTCTTTTAATTGTTCTTATTGGTAAACTAATTGGACTTGGTATGGTTAATACAATTATTGCTGCTTCATTTGGAATAATTGGTCATTGTTTCCCAATTTATCATAATTTTTATGGTGGAAGAGGCGCTGCATCTGTTATTGGAATATTCATCTATTTCATACCTTTAGAACTATTAATTAGCATTATCCCTGCAGCTTTAATCGCATTCATAATTCACAGAATGGGTACAGCTCCGGTATTCTTTATTGGTTTCTCACCAATTGTCGCTCATATCTCTAATAAACCCCCATCATTGGTACTGGCTATTGTTTATGTTACATTATTAACAGGTATAATGAATTTAATAATTATTGTAGCAAAAAGAGAACAAAAAGTTATAGTTAAATAATATATCAAAGCAAGATCAATTAGAAACCTTCTTAGATAGTTTAAATTCACGAATGAAAACTGCCTATCTGCGATTCTATGAAGAACTAAATAACTTTTTACCAAAAGAAAAGAAAAAAATAAGATTTACACATCAATTTAATAACAATCCTACTGTCAAAGATATGATTGAATCTTTTGACATCCCTCATACACAAGTAGATTTAATACTGGTTAATGATAAATCAGTTGATTTTTCATACATTGTTCAGGATGGAGACAATATTAGTGTCTATCCAGTTTTTGAATCTTTGAATATCAAAAATATAAGCAAAGTAAGAGAAGAACCATTAAGAGAAATAAAATTTTTAGTCGATTTTCATTTGGGAAAGCTTGCTCGCTATTTGAGGATGCTTGGATTTGATACACTTTATCAAAATAAATATAATCCAAGTAAAATCATCAAAATTTCTAAATCAGAAAAGAGAATTATTATCAGCAAAAGCAGACAACTTCTAAAAATAAAAGATATCACACACGGATATTGTCTCACAGAATCAAATCCTGAAAAGCAACTCAAAAAAGTACTATATCGATTTGACTTGTATGCGAATATCAATCCTTTTTCCAGATGTATAATTTGCAATACTAAATTAAAACCAGTAAATAAAGAAACAGTAATTGATAAAATTCCTGAAAAAGTTAAAGAATTACATCAAGAATTCGCAACTTGCCAAAATTGTAAGAAAATATATTGGAAAGGTACTCATTACGAAAATATGATAAAATTTATTGATAGATTAATGAGTTTACTCTAAAAAGGTCAAAATTAAAACATGTTAGAAAATCTTTCAAATATTTGGAAACCGATGAATCGGTTAAGAATTACTATCTTATCATTAACCACCAATTTAAGTTGGTGGTTAATGAAACAAAAAAAAGCATTAACCGTTTTAACGGTTTCTTATTTTACTAACTATGTCCCCGATTAAATCGGGGATTTAGGGTGGACTCATTAATACAAAATTAAATTACAATTTAGGAGAAACGATGGCAACTTATACCAATAAAAATATTGGAGTAGTTCTTGCTGGTTCTGGTTGGCAGGATGGAAGTGAAATACATGAAGCAGTGCTTACATTACTATATTTAGACAAAGCTTCAGCTAAAATCATTATGATGGCACCAGATTTAAAGCAAATGAATGTAGTTCATCATCTAACTAATGAAACAGTCCATGCTGAATCAAGAAACACACTTGTAGAAGCAGCTCGTATAGCTCGAGGAGATGTCAAAGATATTAAAGATATTTCATCAAATGAATTAGATGCATTAATCATACCTGGTGGTTTTGGTGTAGCAAAAAATCTTTGCGATTTTGCAACAAAAGGAGAAAACTTATCAGTAAATCCCCTCTTAGAGAAAATGATTTTAGAAATGCATGAAGAAAAAAAACCACTTGGTTTTATGTGTATCTCACCTGTAATTGCAGCAAAAGTGCTCGGAAAATTTTATCCAAAACTCACTATCGGAAACGATGAAGGAACTGCAGATATAATCGAAAAACTCGGAGCCCAACATATTAACTGTCCAGTAGATGAAATTGTCGTTGATAAGAAAAATCTGGTGGTTACAACTCCTGCTTATATGCTTGGACCGAGTATAGCATATATTGCAAAAGGAATTGAGAAGTTGGTGAATAAAGTTCTTGAATTTACTGAATAAATAGAATTTATAATGATTGTCTCAATTAATAAAACGAAACTCGTATTAATTCAAGATGATATAACCAAGCAAGAGACAACAGCTATTGTAAACGCTGCAAATTCCTCACTCTTAGGTGGAGGTGGTGTGGATGGTGCAATTCATCGTGCTGGCGGACCAAAGATATTAAAAGAATGCAAAGAAATAAGAAAGCAGCAAGGAAGTTGCCCAACTGGTGAAGCTGTAATAACTACGGGTGGAAACTTAAAAGCAAAATATGTAATCCATACTGTTGGTCCTATCTGGTATGGGGGGAATAAGAACGAAGATAATTTGCTTCATAATTGCTACTTGAATTCACTGAAACTTGCAAAAGAAAGAAGAATAAAATCAATCTCTTTCCCATCAATAAGCACAGGTGCTTATCATTTTCCTATTGAAAGAGCAAGTAAAATCGCTCTCAAAACAGTAATTGATTTCCTACAGGATAATGAACCTGTCCCGTTAGAGGGAAAATCTTTAACGGGATTTGAAGAAGTAAGATTTGTATTGTTTAGTAAAGAGGATTATGAAATTTATTTAAAAAATCTTCAGGAAATCATTGACTGGACGGAGTAAAAGTTTAAAAGCCTACTTGACACTTGGACCTCATTATATTCTTAATTTAATATTTTTTTTATCGTGATTTCGCATAAACTTTAACCATAATTTGTAAGTTTTCTCTAAGGAAAGTGTAATTTTTCTTGACATCATAAATTTTTTTATTAATTTTTAGACTAAAAGACAAAAATAGTCTAAAATTACAAAGAAGGAAAAATGGATAAAAAAGAACAAATATTAAAAGTAGCCAGGAACATTTTTGCAAAGTTCGGTCTAAAAAAGACAACAATGGACGAAATTGCCAAACTGGCCCGTATGGGCAAATCTACACTCTACTATTACTTCAAAAGCAAGGAATCAATGTTTTCTGAAATAATAAATAAAGAGTCACAAATTTTGAAACAAAAACTAACAGAGGCTATTGGACAAGCTACAACTCCACAGCAAAAAATCAGAAATTATATCATAACTAGAATGAGACACATGAAGGAATTGATTAATTACAATACTGCTTTAACCGATGAATATCTTGATCATTATTTATTTATCGAAAATGCAAGGAAAAATTTTACTCAATATGAAATGGACGTAATCAAAGATGTTCTTATTGAAGGAAAGAACCAAAATTTATTTTTTATTGAGGATGCAGACTCAACAGCCAGAATGATTATCATTGCTCTTAAGGCTTTTGAATATCCTCTACTTATAGAGAATAGAAGTGAGAATATTGAAGAAGAGATAGGGCTGATGTTAAATATTATTTTTAAGGGTATTGAAGTTAGGTAAATTGCTGGAGATACTTTTTAATGGCATTGCGAGAAGCTAACATATATTTTTTTGTTAAAAATTGGAACAAAAGACTAAAATGGTTTAATAGTCAAAGGAGATGAGAAATGGCTTTATTTGATGAAGTAAAAAAAATAGTGGTTGAGCAACTAGGGGTTGAGGAAAATAAAGTTAGATTAGATACAAAGCTTATGGATGATTTAGGAGTTGATTCCTTAGATTTGATTGAATTAGTGATGCGTATTGAAGGAAAATTTGATATTAATATATATGATAAGTATGTAAAAAATATTGTTACTGTTGGTGATGCAGTAAAGGCAATAAAAGAAAGGATAAAAGTTAAATAATTGTATAATGGAAGTAAAATCTAAATCAGTGGGAATTGTAGGTACTGGTTTTTATGTTCCTAAAAAGGTTTTAACAAATTTTGATTTAGAGAAAATGATTGATACAACTGATGAGTGGATAAGAACCAGAACAGGGATCAGGGAACGAAGGATTGCTGATGATAATGAGGCAACATCTGATCTGGCTGGAAAAGCCGCACGGAAAGCATTAGAAGATGCTTTCCTTAATCCTGATGAAATCGACTTAATCATTGTAGCCACACTTTCTCCAGATATGTCATTTCCTTCTACTGCTTGTCTGGTGCAGCACAAAC